>CP000701.1 GCA_000016765.1 Rhizorhabdus wittichii RW1 | reverse complement strand
TGAGGAGGTCGCCTTCAAGGCGTCTGAACCAGTGACCAGCTGACGCTGGTAGGATCATTGCGAGAGGCTGAAGTGAGCCGCCCTGAGACTGCCGGAGGCCCCAACTCCTGAGAGGAAGGGATGACATAAGGGTTACCCAACGCCTTCGGGATTTGTCAGGGACCAACCCCACCGGGACTGTCAGGATTTCCGTGTGTGGCCGGGCATAATGGGCAACAAGGAGTCCCACCATGTCACGACGCAAAGAACCTGCCATACCGAATGAGCTTCTCGATCAGCTTTTGGCGGGTGGCGCTGCCAGTGCCGCCTTCGAGCAGGGCGGTCTGCTCGATTCGCTGAAGAAGGCGCTGACAGAGCGTGTCCTGAATGCGGAGATGGATCACCACCTCGCTGGCGAAGACGGCGCCGGCAACATGCGCAACGGCTACGGTCGGAAGACGGTAATGACCGACACCGGCAAGTTGGCGATCGACGTGCCGCGCGATCGCCAGTCGAGCTTCGACCCGCAGTTGATCGCCAAGTATCAACGCCGCTTTCCCGGCTTCGACGACAAGATCGTGTCGATGTACGCGCGCGGCATGACCACCCGCGAGATCACCAGGCACCTGCACGATCTATACGGCATCGACGTCTCTCCCGATTTGATTAGCACGGTGACGGACGCCGTGCTCGATGAGGTCGCCACTTGGCAGCAGCGGCCGCTCGATCCGGTTTACCCGCTGGTCTTCTTCGACGCGATCCGGGTCAAGATCCGCGACGAGGGCATGGTGCGCAACAAGGCGATCCACATTGCGCTGGGCGTCCGCGCCGACGGCGCAAAGGAGGTGCTCGGCTTGTGGCTCGAGCAGAATGAGGGTGCCAAGTTCTGGCTTCGGGTGATGAACGAGCTTCGCAACCGTGGCGTTGAAGACATCCTGCTGGCCGTCGTTGACGGCCTGAAGGGCTTTCCCGATGCGATCACCGCAGTGTTCCCCGATGCGATCGTCCAGACCTGCATCGTTCACCTGCTGCGCAACTCGATGGACTTCGTCTCCTGGAAAGACCGAAAGAACCTCGCCAGCGCGCTCAAGGAGATCTACCGTGCCACCGACGCGGATGCCGCCGAAAAGGCGCTGACGGCATTTGAGGCTGGCCCTTGGGGGCAGCGCTATCCCGCCATCGGCCAGAGCTGGCGGCGCGCCTGGGGCGAGGTGATCCCGTTTTTTGCGTTCCCCGACGAGGTCCGCCGGATCATCTACACTACGAACGCCATCGAAGCTTTGAACTCGAAGCTCAGGCGGGCTGTCAGGGCCAGGGGACACTTCCCCAGCGATGAGGCCGCCACCAAGCTGCTCTACCTGATCTTGAATCGGTCGGAGAAAGAGTGGAAGATGCCACCACGTGAGTGGACCATGGCGAAGGCGCAATTTGCCGTGATCTTCGGCGAACGTTTCATCAGAGCCATGGCGGCCTGATGATCAACCGCCCGGCCGCACACGGAAATCCTGACAGTCCCACCCCACCACCTCAGTTTTTCCGGACCTTCGGCAACCACGAAATCAAAGCACTTGCGGGCGGCTTCATGCGCTAGCTGAGGAGGCACGCCCAGTCCGCGAAATACCGCTTCGGTAATCTGTACGATATAATCGCTTCCGACACTGCCTGAACAGATCCGCTTGATCGCCTCGATTTTCGTGCCGATTAGCAAGTCGAGCGCGGATGTTTGATCGGCAGATGAAAAAATACCGGTTTTTATACCTTGCCTAATGTCACCTTCCATTAATTGGACGAGCCGATTTCCCGTGTCCTGCAGGGCCATGTAGGCATGAAAAGTTCCCCATTCATGATCAAAGAACGCACGAGCAAGATAGAGCTGAAGGCCCGTTCCGGTTCGATAGAGAGGGTCTTCAAACTGATCGTACACCGAAAGGGAAGAATCGACCATTTCACCTGAAGTTTTGCTGGATATTTGCACTATTGCTTCGTCAAGAGAAGAGAAATACTTATAGAATGTGCCTCGCGATACACCAGCATGCACAATTACATCGTCAATTACGAGCTGAATCGAATTCACTCTCTTGACGTAAACTGCCATGACTGAATCCAGCAAAATTGCTTTGGTCCGTTCTCTCTTGCGGCGAGCAAACGTTGTGCGGTGATCTTCTTTTGATTTTGCGCCACATGCGGGCTGGGAAGGGGTCGCCGTCTGGTCCATCGCTATCTATTCCTGTGGATCGGCGTGCAAAAAGGACCCCCGTGGCGGGGTGATCGGCGTCCAAAAGGGCCCCCTCATTTCGATGGTTTAGGCGGCGGCCTGGGTATTTCCAGGCGGCGAGATCGGGATGTTGGTGGTGGAGACGGTGGTACGGATTCGGCGTGAGTACGCCGGTGGCAAGCCGATCAAGGAGATCGCGCGCGATCTGCGGCTATCGCGCAAGGTAATCCGCAAGGCGATCCGGGCGCCTGAAGGCGCGTTCGACTATCATCGGTCGGTGCAGCCGCGGCCGCGGATTGGACCTTATCAGGCGCGTCTCGATACGCTGCTGGCCGAGAACGAGGTGCGCCCGCGGCGTGACCGGCTACGGATGACGCGCATCCATGATCTGTTGCTGCGCGAAGGCTTTGAAGGGTCGTACGATGCGGTCCGGCGCTACGCCACGCGCTGGGCCGAGGCGCGGCGCAAAGACCCCGGCGCTGGCGTGGCGGCGTTTATCCCGCTGCTGTTCAAGCAGGGCGAGGCGTACCAGTTCGACTGGAGCCATGAAGACGTGGAGATCGCGGGCAAGCCGATGCGCGTGAAGGTCGCCCATGTGCGGCTGTGTGCGTCGCGCGCGGTCTACGTCCGGGCGTATCCGCGCGAGACGCAGGAGATGGGCGCCCACATCAACGTGGCGCCGGGCGCGGATAGCGGCGTCACGGGAGAGCTTGGCATGGCACTGCCGGTGTGAGGGCGGTGTTTCCGGCTGTTGATGGCGAGGACCACCATCGCCGAGCGCAACTATCCCATGGCTGCTCGTCGTTCGTGGAAGATCAGGCGGTCTATGTTGTAGGCGAGGTTGGCGAGGGTGATCTTCGTCTCGGCGCGTGCGATGCCGATGGTGCGGATGAACAGCGCCATCTGATCCTTCTGGCGGGCGAACACATGCTCGATGCGGGCACGGACGGTAGACTTGGCAGCGTTGGCGCGCGCAGTGCGTGCCGACATCGGCTTGCCCTTGGGCTTCTTGCGGTGGACGCGGCTGACCCGGCCGACCGACTTCAGCCAGGCCTCGTTGGACCGGCTGCGGTACGCGGTGTCCGCCCACACGTCGGAGGCGGTGTTGTCGTTGGTCACCACGTCGCGCAGCATGCGGCCGTCGAAGCGGGCGCCATCGGTGACCTTGCCCCGGCGGATGAAGCCATAGCGTCGGCAGATCGCGATGCTGCTCTTGTAGCCGAAGCTCGGGATGGCGATGTCGATCCCCGGCTTGCCGCCGAGCAGCGGCCGACCCTTAGCGAACTTCAGAGTCCAGCGCGCGTCGACATCCTTCTGCGCCGCCTTGGCCGGCTGGTCCGGCCAGATCTGGGTTGCGCTCTTGCCCGCCTTGATCGCTTCCTTCTCGGCCGCGGTGTTGCGCTGCTTGGGCGCCGCCACCAGGGTCGCGTCCACGATCTGCCCTCCCATGGGCAGATAGCCGCGGTCGCGCAGTTGCCGGTCGAAGGCGGCGAACAGCGCGTCGATCGCACCGGCGCGGGTCAGCTTCTCGCGGAACAGCCGGATCGTGTTCTCGTCGGGCGTGACCGCGCCCAGGTCGAAGCCCAGGAACCGTAACCAGCTCAGCCGATCGCGGATCAGGAACTCCATGCGCGCGTCGCTCACCGTGTTCTGCGCCGCCAGGATCAGCACCTTGAACATCGCCACCGGATCGTAGGGTGGCCGACCACCCTTGGCGCCGTCGCCGTACGCCAGCGCCCTCTCCAGCGCCGGGCGGAACACCTCGAAGTCCACCACCCGGCTCATCGTCTCCAGCGGATCCCCGCAGTCCGACAACCGCTTCAGCTGATCCGACAAACCGAACAATCCTGCCTGACGCATCCGCCGCCTCCCTGTCACGCGCAGTGAATCATCTCCGGCCCGATCACGCCAGGGTTATTGGGGGTGCCCAGATGGTGTTCGACGCGCATGCGCGCGGCTTCGCCTTCTTCGGAGGGGTGCCGCTGCGCGGCATCTACGACAACATGAAGACCGCGGTGACGACCGTGTTCGTCGGCAAGGAGCGCGTGTTTGTCAATGGGCACCGAAGTTTCCGCAGAAGTGGGCGCTTAAAATTCCCTACCTCGTTGGCTGGGTTCGGACGGTGATCAGCCGTAATCGGGATCGGGATTGGCTTTCTTTGGTGGTCGTCCGCGGCGCTTACCTTGGGGTGGATTGAACGCGACGCCGGCGCGGACGTTTTCGGGGACGAGCGCGGCGTGCTCACGCATGCGATAACTGGAACCTTCGATCTGGATGACCACGGCATGGTGCAGCAGCCTGTCGAGCAGCGCGGTGGCAACGACGGGATCGCCGAACACTTCGCCCCATTCGGCGAAGCCGCGATTGGAGGTGAGGATCATGGCGCCCTTTTCGTAGCGGGCGTTGACGAGCTGGAAGAACAGGTTCGCACCACCCGGTGTGACCGGCAGGTATCCGATCTCGTCGACAACCAGCAGCGATGCCCTGGCGAGGAAGCGGATCTTCTCCCGGAGCGTGCCTTCGCGTTCGGCCTTGGTGAGTTGGGCGATGAGGTCGGCGAGCGGGATGAAGTAGACCGCCTTGCCGGCGCGCACGGCCTCGACCGCGAGTGCGGTGGCAATGTGGCTTTTGCCGGTGCCGGGCGGTCCCAGCAGGTGGACGACCTCGGCGCGCTCTATGAAGTCGAGGCCGGCGAGCGCGAGGATGCGGTTCCTGTCGAGCGAGGGCTGGAACGAGAAGTCGTAGCCCGCCAGGGTCTTCACCACAGGCAGGCGCGCCATGCGCAGAGCGGCCTTGATCCGCCGGTTCTCGCGCAGCGACAGCTCCTCGCCCAGCAGCTCGTCGAGCGCTTCGATGCCGTCGATCTGGCCCTGTTCGATACGGCGCAGGGTCGCATCGAGGATCTCGAGCGCCCGGGGCATCTTGAGGCTGACGAGGCTCCGGCGGATGGAGTCGACACGGGTGGATGGGGCAATGGCATTCATGGCCGCCCCTCCCCTTCGACTGCCGGCCTGCGGCAGGCGCTCAGGACAGGCTTCGCCAGGCTCGCGCCGATCGCCTCGTAGACGGTCAGCGAGCGCAACGGCACATGGTCGCCGATCCGGCCGAGCATCGTCATGGGCCGATCCGGTGTTCGCGGTTGCGGCCGCCCGGTGCGGTGGCGCCGGTCGATGCGATATTGCCGGCGTCCCTCGAGCACGGGGTGCTCGGCAACGACGATGCCGCGGTCGATGATGCGGACCAGGTCCGGCAACTGCTCTATCTCAACGATCCGGCGCGTCCTGTCGGGTACGCTGTAATAGTTGCCGCCGACCGCCACGAGCCCGTCATGGCTGACCCGCCGCTCGAGCTTCAGGACGGCGTTGAAGCGATGCTCTGGCAGCCGCTGCAGCTCTTCCTGCTCCTCGGCGAAGGCCTCGGCCACCACCCGTTGGGTCGTCCCGTGCACGCGTACGTTGGCGACGGTGTCGAGCCAGTCGATGAGCTGGGCGTTGAGGTCCTCCATGTTGCGGAAGGATCGGCCCAGGAAGAAGTCCTCGCGGATATAGCGGAACGGGCGCTCGACCTTGCCCTTCGTTTTGGCGCGATATGGCCGGCACGCTCTGGGCTGGAAGCGATAATGCTGCGCCAGCGCCAGCAGCGAGCGATTGTAGACGATGTGTCCCTGGTCATCCTCGCCGGTGACCGCGGTCTTCATCCGGTCGTAGAGGATCTCGATGGGCACGCCATCCAGCGCCTCGAAGGCCTGCATATGGCAGCGCAGCAGCGTCTGCAGGTCCTGGTGCAGCACATAGCGGGCAAAGATGAAGCGCGAGTAGCCCAGCACCAGGCTGAACAGCCAGACGATCCGCACGACACCCGGCTCGTCGGCGAACTCGACGACAAAGCGCGCGAAGTCGACTTGGCCCTGCACGCCGGCCTTGGTCTCGAAGCGAACCTCGTAGGGCTTGGGATCATGTTCGGGCCGGATCGCAGCAAGGTAGCGCTTCACTGCCGTGTAGGCGCCCATGTAGCCCATCTCCCTGATCTCACGGGTCAGTCGCGAGGCCGTCAGGTCGGGGAATGCCGCGACACGTTCACGAAGGAACTCCATGTAGGGCGCGATCTTGCTCGGCCGGCCCGTCACACGCGGGCCATAGACCGGCACCTCGACGCCGCGTTCAATGTATTTGCGAACTGTCTTGGGATCGCGGCCTGTTCGGCGCGCAATCGCCGTCACCGACAAGCCCTGCCGGTGCAACTCCAGTATCATCATGGCTTCTCCAAGTCGGATCATCGGCGACGCCTCCCATGGGGAGGTCATCGCGCCGATTTTGGCGTTGCCCAATGCGCCGGGGTTAACCCCGGCGCATTGGGCAACCACGTCCAACAATCAGGGAATTTTCAAAGCCCACATCTGCGGAGAATTACACGCCCACTGACACGTGTTCAACCGTCGCTTCCTGGTGATGGCGGACCACTATATGATCGAGCCAACCGCGTGCTCGCCGGCGGCCGGCTGGGAGAAGGGTCAGGTCGAGCACCAGGTGCAGACGATACGGGGGCGCTTCTTCAAGCCCAGGCTGCGGTTCGCCAGTCTGGAGGAGCTGAACGGCTGGCTGGAGGCCGAGTGCCTGCGCTGGGCAGCGATGCATGCGCACCCCGAGCACAAGGAGATGACGGTCGCGCAGGCGCTGGAGTTGGAACGGCCTGCGCTACAGCCGATGCTCGCACCGTTCGACGGCTTCCATGAGACGCAGCACGCGGTCAGCGGGACCTGCCTGATCAGCTTCGACCGGAACCGCTACTCGGTTGCCGCCAAGGCCGTGCGTCGTGCAGTCCAGGTCCGCGCCTATGCCGACCGGATCGTCGTACGGATGGGCAACGAGGTCATCGCCGATCATCGCCGCTTCTTCGGCCGCGACCGGACGATCTACGATCCGTGGCATTATCTGCCGGTGCTGGTGAACAAGCCCGGTGCGCTGAGGAACGGGGCGCCGTTCCAGGACTGGGATCTGCCGCCTGCGCTCGCTCGGCTGCGGCGCAAGCTGGGCAACGACGATGACGCCGATCGACGCTTCGTACGGGTGCTCGCCGCCGTGTTGAGCGATGGCCTGGATGCCGTCGAGAGCGCGGTTCGCGAAGCGCTCGACGCCGGCGCTGTCAGCGACGAGGTCGTGCTCAACATCCTGTCACGACGGCGAGAGCCACCCCGGCCCGCGTCCATCGTCACGCCCGAGGATCTGGCGCTGATGCACCCGCCGATCGCCGACTGCGCCCGCTACGACAGCCTGCGAGGTATCCGTGCAGCGGCATGAGATGATCGACGCCATGCGCAGCCTCGGCCTCAAGGGCATGGCGGGTGCGTTCGACGAGGCGGTCACCACAGGCGTTCAGCGTAAGCGCACCGCGATGGAGATCCTGAGCGATCTGTTGCGCGCCGAGGGCGCGCATCGCCATGCCGCCTCGATCCGCTACCGCATGAGCGCTGCCAGGCTGCCGGTCGTTAAGGACCTCGACGCGTTCGTGTTCGAGAACACCCCGATCAACGAGGGGCTGGTACGCTCGCTTCATGCAGGCTCGTTCCTTCCGGGGCGCCGTAACATCGTGCTGGTCGGGGGCACGGGCACCGGCAAGACCCACCTCGCCAGCGCGATCGCCGCCAGCGTCATCCGCGCCGGTGCCCGCGGTCGCTACTTCAACACCGTCGATCTGGTAACGCAGCTCGAGGAAGAGACGCGGATCGGCAAGGCCGGCGCGCTCGCCGCCCAGCTGCGCCGCCACGAGCTCGTGGTGCTCGACGAGCTTGGCTACCTGCCGTTCGCACGCTCGGGTGGCCAGTTGCTGTTCCACCTGATCAGCAAGCTCTACGAGCAGACCTCGGTGATCATCACCACCAACCTGACGTTCGGCGAATGGCCCAGCGTGTTCGGCGACCCCAAGATGACGACTGCGCTCCTCGACCGCATCACCCACCACTGCGACATCGTCGAGACCGGCAACGACAGCTGGCGCTTCAAGAACCGCAGCTGACGTCAGAATAAGAGGATCGGTTCGCGCTGCTTGCGCCTCCGGTCGGGCTACGCCCTCCCTACGCCGCAAGCAGCGCGAACGGTGCGCCCAGCATCGACGCCCGCCAGTGCCATGAGGGGGTCCCTTTTAGACGCCGATCGGGGGTCCCGGTTCGACGCCTATTTACAATCTATTCCAATTGTCAGCTGCATTTGAGCGAACCGTCGGGGGGCTACGCGTCACATTTCCGGCAGGTTAGATTGCTCCCGTAAGGAGCAAATCCTTACTTCAAAGGGCCCAATGCATCGTTGGCCGTCCGGCCGCAAGCGGATCAGTGCAATCGGGGGGATGAGGCTGGGAAGGACATTTGCCAAGAGTTTGGAGGCGGGGCCCAATCAAGCGTCGACAGCTCTTTCATATTTGTTCGGCCAAGCTCCGCCGAGCTTGGCGGTCAGTTCTGCACATGTGCTAATCAACGCCCGGTCCGCAACTGCGTCGTCACTGTTGGGGATGTTATCTCCGGCGATGATCGAGGCGGCGAACACAAGGCGGCCTTGAAGGTCAAAGACCGGTGCGGCAGTCGCGCGAAGCCCCGGTATGAGGTCGCCATGAGCATGAGCAAAAAGTGTGCTCTGGGTTTCTTCTCTTATCAATCTGTAATCCGACTCATCTTTTCCCGTCGTCGCAAGCTCGCGTCCGAGCTGCGTCGCGACCAAGGAGGGATCTGCAAATGCATAAAACACAAGCCCGGTTGCCGACTGCAGCAGCGGTAGAATCGAGCCTATGGCCAGTGATGTGATGACTGGCGGATCACCCGGAAACCAGCGGACAATTACCGGCCCTCTGTCGGACCAAGCCGCAAGCTGGCATGTTCGACTTGTCTCCTGGCTCAAGGCTCGCAATGCCTCGTCAGCTAAGACGAAGTGATCAAGCCTCGAGAGTGCGGCAAGGCCGATGTCAATTGCGCCGGAATCGAGATCGTACGCCCCCGAACGCCGATCCTGCCGCACCATTCCTGCACCAATCAGACTGACAAGATAACGATGTGCCTGGCTTGCGGACAGTCCGCTGCGTTCCGCGATTGCCGACAGGGATACGGGATGCGGGCTTGCCGCAACGACCGAAAGGACGCGCATCCCGATCCCGACAGACTGGATACCCCGGCGGGGCGTACTGACTTCATTCTTTGGCATCGATTCAGGGTCCTTTGCGGCCATTCAAGCATGGAGTTCGGCTAACGGCAACGCCTCTCGATCCGGTCTGCCGACATTTGAATTGACCAATAGGCAATTGGTTGGCTAATGAGTGATCCGCTGAGCCGGGCTTCGGAGGATGGACAATGTCAAACCTGGGCACACTTGAAGATCTCCCGCTGACCTATCGCGAGGGCCTCACGGGCAAGAGTTTGGTGCCGTTGTGGCCTGGGCTGCCCTACGGCATCCCCAGCCGACGCACCCGGCCGACGCACCCGGCCGACGCAGTGGCGCTATGCCGACCTGCGACCGGATCTCCTTCGTGCGGGCGAACTCGTGCCGATCGAAAAGGCGGAGCGGCGCGTACTGGTCCTTGCCAATCCCGGCCTGGGACTGGAAAACATGCAGGCGACCCCCACGATCTACGTGGGCATGCAACTGATCATGCCTGGCGAGACTGCACCTAACCACCGTCACACGCCCAGTGCGGTTCGCTTCGTGGTTGAGGGTGAGGGGGCGGCAACGATCGTCAATGGGGAAGTCTGCCCGATGGAGAAGGGCGACCTGATCCTCACCCCGCCTGGCCTGTGGCACCAGCACGAGCACAACGGGACCGGCCCGGTGATCTGGCTCGACGCGCTCGACCTACCTCTGGTCTATGCGCTGGAAGCTTCCTATTGCATCGAGGGTCCCGAGCAGGTCGGTCGTAACGAGGCGGATTCCTCGCAGACCCGCTTCACCCGCGCCGGCGTGCTGCCTTACTCGCTGCTGCGCAACACGCCGCCGCCCTATCCGCTGATCCGGTTTCCCTGGAGCGAGGTGCGCGAAGCGCTGCAGGCCTACGGGTCGAGCCTTGGTCCAGACGAACTGGTTCAACTTGCCTATGTAAACCCGACAACCGGCCAGCCCTGCCTGCCGATCCTCGGCTTTTCCGCCATCATGCTGCGCTCGGGCGAAGAGCGGTCCTTGCGCCGGCGTTCCGCATCGGCCGTCCTGCACGTCATCTCCGGCAGCGGCCAGGCAGAAATCGACGGCATGTCATTCTCGTGGGATGAATCCGACACGCTCGCCGTTCCGACGCATGCCGAAGTGCGCCTGGTCAATGCAAGCGGTAACAGGCCGGCATACCTGTTCGTCGTAGACGACGCGCCGATGCAGCACAAACTTGGTTTCTATGAAGAATTTTGATGCCGAGCCTGTCTCTGACGTCGGGTGCGCCCGACGGACGGTGGGCCGGACGAAGACATCGAATTGACGACAGGCCGCTGTTGGGCCGCGATTACTTGGTATTTGGTCGAATACGCGTGGAAGGGAATTTGCAGTGAAGATCAGGATTATCGGTGCCGGGCCCGGCGGCCTCTTGTTCGCTTCATTGATGAAGCGCGCGAACCCGAATTACGATATCGTCGTGCACGAACGCGGCCCGCGCGATGCCACCTGGGGCTTCGGCGTCGTCTTTTCGGACCGCGCGCTCGAGTTTATGCGGGCAGACGACGAGGAGATGTACCAGCTCCTCCTCCCGAACATGGAGCAGTGGCCCAATCTGATGATCGCAGTCAACGATCACAAAGTGCCTGTCACCGGCAACGGTTTCGCAGCCATCGGTCGCCTCGAAATGCTCACGCTGATGTTCGCCCACGCCGAAAAGCTCGGCGTCGATCTGCGTTTCGAGAGCGAGATCAATTCGCTGGATGAACTTGGCGACGCCGACCTCATCGTTGCGGCAAATGGTGCCTCTTCGTGGGTGCGCGAACAGAACATGGAGAAGTTCGGGACGACGTGCGATTGGCGCCCCAACAAGTTCATGTGGTATGGTACCAGCAAGGTCTTCGATGCACTTAGCTTGACCTTCCGTGACACCCCGGAAGGCGTCTTCTGCGCGCATCACTACCGATACAGCCCCAAGATGAGCACGTTCCTTGTCGAGGTCACCGACGCGACGTGGCACAAGGTCGGTTTCGACAAGATGAACCCGGAAGAAACCATTCGTTACTGCGAGGAGGTCTTCGCACCAGACCTCGATGGCCATCCGATTCTCTCGAACAACAGCTACTGGAGAAATTTCCCCGCGATCTGGAACGAGCGCTGGAGCTTCGACAATGTGGTCCTGATCGGGGACGCCCTGCGCACGGCGCACTTCTCAATCGGCTCGGGCACACGCCTTGCGATGGAAGACTCGATCACCCTGTTTAAGGCGTTGCAGGCAAATCCTGACAACCTTCAAGCCGCTTTGCGCAGTTTCAAGGAATTGCGCGAGCCGCCCATGCGCAAGATCTGGAACGCGGCGAATGTCAGCTTGCGGTGGTACGAGAAGATGGATGAGCTGGTGAAGCTTGATCCTGTCGACTTCTGCTATAGCTACATGACCCGCACCGGTAGGGTCGATCACGCGGAGCTTGCCCGCCGCGATCCTGAGCTGGCTGCAGCATACCTAAAGCTTCATCCCGAACTCTCGGCAAAGAGCTGAGACCCTCGCTATGTCCCGCGCATAGCAGGACAACCACCGTTCACCGCAGACCACGCGAGAGACGCGGCCTGCGGTGAACAGCATGCAACGGCGCCGTCGCGGGTTTGGTTGGCAGAGCCGCTGGGCCTCCGCAGCCGCATTGATCCGTTCGCCTGCGGCGACACTCCCTAATCGGGATCTGCCCTGCCTGGCGCGGTGTCCCTTTGGACAACCCGCAGCCTATCGCGTTGCCGCCGCCAGCTGGGCGGCGGTGAAAGCATGCACGGGCCTCTTCAAGCACTCCATCAGATTCAGCACCGACACCCCGCCGTCCTGATTCTCCTTATCAGAATGACGAAGATGTGCAGTCTTAATAATGCACACACGTGGAGAGGGGTGCTGATAGTAATGTACGAAAAGGTTTACGACGTTTTGCAGGTTGGCTACGGGCCCGTCAGCCAGTCGCTGGCGATGATGCTCGGAAGACAGGGGCGCTCCGTCTGCGTGGTGGAGCGCTGGGAGACGCGTTATTCCTTGCCGCGCGCTGCCGCTATCGACCACGAGATAAACCGCGTGCTTTGCGCCAACGGCTTAGAGTCGGTTTCGAAACTCACGCTGATCGCGCCAGTCTGCGGATCATGAGCATGGCAGCGGCGGCGTAGAGGAATGCTGCGGCGGACTTGAGGGTTGCCTCGACGTCCTTGGCGAGACGGCGATTTCGGTTGATCCATGCGAAGAAGCGTTCAACGACCCAGCGCCTTGGCAGGACGACGAAGCCGGTCTGCCCGGTGATTTTGCTGACGATTTCAACGGTGATGCTGGTAGCCTGCGTGACGCGCTCATGGTTGTAGCCGCCATCGGCCCAGACCTTCTCGATGAACGGGAACAGGCCGCGTGATATTTGCAGCACTGCACCACCGCCATCACGATCCTGGACATCGGCGGTGTGAGGTTCGACCAGCAGCGCCCTGCCATCGGTATCGACCAGGGCATGTCGCTTGCGCCCCTTGATCTTCTTGCCGGCGTCATAGCCCCGTGGGCCGCCGCTTTCCGTGGTCTTGACGCTCTGACTGTCGATAATGGCCGCGCTCGGGCTGGCCTCGCGCCCCGTCCGTTCGCGGTCGGTCATCACCAGAGCATGGTTCATTCGCTCGAACACTGCTTCGTCGCGCAACAGGGCAAACCAGCGGTAGACTGTCTGCCACGGAGGAAAGTCTTTCGGCAACAGTCGCCAGGCGATCCCGCCGCGCAGCACATAGAATATGGCGTTCACGATCTCGCGCATCGGCCATTCCCGCCGTCGCCCGGTCGAACGTGCCTCGGGCAGAAATGCGGCGATCAATCGCCACTCCTGAGCTGCCCCCTTCTGAGTGGTCCATCGACTATGACAGTCTGGATCGAGGAAGGGACGACGAATGCCAGCGAAGAAGCACAAGCCCGAGGAGATCATCGGCAAGCTGCGTGAGGTTGAGATCATGCTGGGCCAGGGCGGCACGACGGCCGAGGCATGCCGGCGCATCGCAGTCAGCGAGCAGACCTATTACCGATGGCGCAAGGAATATGGTGGTCTGAAGACGGATCAGGCGCGGCGGATGAAGGATCTGGAGAAGGAGAACCTCCGGCTGCGTCGCGCGATCTCGGACCTGACATTGGACAAGCTGATCCTGCAGGAGGCGGCGCGGGGAAACTTCTGAGCCCCGCACGGCGCCGGCGGTGCATCGACCAGGTGCGTGAGGTGCTGGATGTGTCCGAGCGACGGGTGTGCCGCGTCCTCGGGCAGCATCGGTCGACGCAGCGCAAAGTGCCGTGTGGGGCAGATGACGAGGAGGCGCTGACCGACGACATCGTCGCGCTGGCCAGGCAGTACGGGCGCTACGGCTATCGCCGGGTAACCGCACTGCTGCATGCGGCCGGCTGGTCGGTGAACCACAAACGGGTGGAACGGATCTGGCGACGCGAGGGGCTGAAGGTGCCTCAGCGACAGCCGAAACGTGGTCGGCTGTGGTTGAACGATGGCTCGTGTATTCGGCTGCGGCCGGAATATCCCGGGCACATCTGGGCGTACGACTTTGTCGAGGCACGGACGCACGACGGGCGCAAGTTCCGCATCCTCACGATCATCGACGAGGCCAGCCGCGAGTGCCTGGCGCTGGTGGTCGCCCGTCAGCTTCGCCACGAAGATGTGCTGGCGGCCCTGGCCGAGCTGTTCATTGACCGGGGCCCGCCTGACCATATCAGATCGGACAACGGCAGCGAGTTCATCGCCACCGCAGTCCAGAAATGGCTTGGGCAGATCGGCGTGAACACGCTCTACATCACGCCAGGCTCGCCATGGGAGAACGGCTACAACGAGAGCTTCAATGGCTCGCTGCGTGACGAGCTGCTTAACGGAGAGATCTTCTACAGCCTCGCCGAGGCCAGAGTGCTGATCGAGGCGTGGCGGCGCCACTACAACACCATCCGGCCACATAGCAGCCTGGGCTATCGCCCACCCGCACCAGAAGCGGCGACGCCGCCATTGCCGGCCTCCGGTTCCGCTTCGCTCCACCTGCGCCCGGCAATGGCGGCGGAGACGACAATGCACTAACTATCTACCCGGACCACCCGGTGGGGGCTGCTCAGTACATCCAGCCCCAACCGATGATCTTGAAGTAGGTAAAATCAGTCTGCCACATCTCGTTCGGCCGGGTGGTCTTGGTGTGGAACTGATCGGCGGCCTTGATCACGACATAGGCCGGGCTGGTGATCAGATCATGGGCCTTCAGCAGACGGTAAACCGTCGATTCCGACACGAAGTAGCGCTTCTCGTCGGTGAAGCGCACCGCCAGTTCGCGGGGGCTCAGATCGGTCTCTTCCAGCGCCAGTTCCACGATCTGGTCCTGGATGTCGTCGCCGATGCGGTTCCACACTCGGCTTGGCGCCGACGGCCGATCCTCCAGCGCCTCCGGCCCGCCTTCAAGGTAGCGATCATACCAGCGGTAGAACGTCCGGCGGGCGATACCGAGCTTATCCAGCGTCCGCTTGGCGGGCAGATGCGACTGCTCGACGATCCTGATGATCTCGAGCTTCTCAGATGCGGGATACCTCATTCGTCGTCGCCCCCATCCGCGATCATGCTTTTTTTGAGCAGACGGTTTTCCAGCGTCAGGTCGGCCACGCATTCCTTCAGGGCACGGGTTTCGCGGCGCAGGTCGTGCACCTCGCCGGTGGTCGCAGCTCGGGCGGTATCGCCGGCCAGACGACGCTTGCCCGCTTCCATGAACTCCTTCGACCAGGTGTAATACAGGCTCTGGGCGATGCCTTCCTTGCGGCACAGCTCGGCCCCTGTGCATTATCAGGACACGGATTCACGGTAGGCGTCGGCGGTAGCGAGCTATTTGCGCAGGTTCTCGATGCCAAGTTCGCTCCACATCCAAGTGAAGTCGTAGGTGACCATCGGGTCGTTCCGGTCGAGCTGACTGCTGCTGCTGCGGTTTTCAAGATACTTGAGCCATCCCGCCACTCGGCCACGGCCCGCAGCGGTTCGAACGGCCGCGCGCGGGGTGATGTCGCCAAGCATGCCGACGGGTTCATCGAGCGTCGCGAGGTACTGACGGTCGAGCATGGCATGGATGAGCGGGGTTGCCACCTCTGGCGCAATGGCGGGTGCCGGTTCGGACGTTGTCAGTCCCTCGACCCGCGCCGCCATGGCCTGTTCGACCGTCTCGATCGTGGTCAGCGGCGAGCCGACCAACCCGGCGAGCGCATCGGTCATGAGCGCGGTGCCGCGTTTCGCCCGCTCGGCCGAGGTGACGGCGAGAATCAGGGCGCGGCCTTTCAATTCGACATTGCCGAGCACCGGGGTGCCGTCCGCCATTGTCACACCCCACGCCATGCGCCCAGTGCTTCTCGCTTTTCCGCCCGGTTTCTCGCCCAGCCAGTTCCAAAAGTGCGTGGTTTCCCGCTGAAACGCAGAGACAGTATCGAGCCGCTCGCCGACGAGCGCCTGGGTCACGCCGCGTGCGAAGGGAAAGCGCACGCGGTGGAACACCACCTCCTCGCCATCACTGTTGTGCAGCGTGGGGATGGACGCCGGTCCTATGGTCTTGGGAACGACATCGAACAGCCATGTCGTGCTGATGAGGGCCGGAAGTGCGGCCAGATCGTCGGCGTCTAGGTTTAACGCGGTGCGCGGGCTGCGCTTGCCTTTCGAGCGCCGCAGATCGGCGACGAGCGCCTCGGCCGCCTCCATCGTGAACGACAGCACGCCGCCCGACAGGAGGTGCTTGCCTCCGACCTGCACGACGCGGGCACCGATCCTGTCCCATTGCTTCAGCGTCTGCGAGGCGCTGCGCTCGGATACTCGAAGCGGCTCGCCGCCCTGGATCAGGTCACGCACAAGGAAGCCGCTCCCGGGCTCGACCTCGCTCACCTCGTGGAGGCTCATCACCGACGATCGAAGGGCACGCAGGTAGATTTTGGTCGAGCCGCTCTCGTTCCAGCCCCGGCGCCGAATATAGTCATCAACGATGTTCCGGTCCTCGGGTTCGATGGTGCGCGTGAGCAGATCCTCGAACGCGCATCCCCACAACACGCCGGCCCAATGATCGCCGACGATGTCCGCCAGCTCGTCCGCTTCGAAGTCGAACTCCTCCATCGCCAGCCCGAGATGATCGCCGAGCGCATCGCGAAGATGATCGGCCCAGGCCGGCGAGGTGGCGAACTTCATGACGCCGGACAGATCGTGACCACGCTTCATGCCTGTTCCCTCTGCTGCTGGCTGAATTGCTGGCGGTGCGCGGCGACGATGCGCGAGACGGTGGGCTCGCTGACGCCATAGAGCCGCGCCATCTCGGCACCGGACTTGCGGCCGGACGTGACGGACTCGGCGATTTCACGGCGCTGCTTGTCGCCGAGCTTGCGCCGGCGCCCGCCGATCCGTCCTTCTGCGCGGGCCTGAGCAAGGCCGGCACTGGTGCGTTCGCGGATCATGGCCCGCTCGAACTCGGCGAAGCTTCCCACCATTTGCATCATCATCCGCCCTGCCGCGGTGGTGGTGTCGATCGCCTCGGTCAGCGAGCGGAAGCCCGCTCCCGCCAACTCAATTCGCTCCATGATGTGCAGCATGTCCTTCAGGCTGCGCGACAGCCGGTCGAGCTTCCAGACGACGACGACATCTCCCTCGCGCAACTGGCCGATCATCTCCAGGAGCTTGGGTCGGTCCCATCGCCCCCCGCTGGCGGTCTCCTCGAACACGCGCTTGCAGCCCGCCGCATCAAGCGCGCGCCGCTGCGCGGCGTTCGACTGCTCGTCGCCTTTCGACACGCGGGCATAGCCGATCAGATAGGGTTCGCGCGTCATCCAGTATCTTTCACAAACGACCGTATCCGGAGGCGGAAACAGCATGCGCGGATTTCTGCGGCCTTCCACCTTTCACAATCCTCTTTCATTAAGCGGGCAAAAGGCAAGAGGTTTTTGGAGGATGAAACATGCCCGCACGTATTCCGATGACCGAGCGGCAGCGCGCCGCGTTGCTTGCTTTGCCCGACAGCGAGGCGGCGGTGGTGCGACACCATGGCCTCGATGCCGAGGACCTTGCTGCGATCGGCACCGCACGCACTCCGGCGACCCGGTTGAGCTACGCCCTGCAACTCTGCTGCCTGCGCTATCCGGGGCGGCATTTGCGCGCAGGCGAGCTGTTGCCTGCGATCATGCTCGAGCATATCGCCGAGCAGGTCGGGGTGGATGCAGGCGCCATCGCCGACTTCGCGCGGCGAGCGCCGACCCGCTACGATCAGCTTGCCGCCATCAAGGCGCGCTTCGGCTTCACCGATCTCAGCCGGCCAGCGCGCGGCATCATGATGACCTGGCTAGAAACCGAAGCCATGGCCATCGTGGACGGGCGTATTCTGCTCGATCGACTGCTCGACGAGCTGCGCACGCGGCGCATCGTCATCCCCGGCATCAGCGTAGTCGAGCGGATGGCGGCCGAGGCGATGCTGCGGGCGGAAACCGATCTGGTCGCCGCAGTCGACGATAAACTCGATGCGGATATGCGTCAGCGTCTCGATACGCTGGTCGACGAGAAGGTGCATCACCGACAGAGCCGCTTGTCGTGGTTGCGCGAACCGGAGCCCCGCGTAGCGTCAGCCTCGCTCGCTGAAATCCTCGAAAAGGTCGCGCTGATTCACAGGACCGGTATTGCCTGTGTTCCGGTCGATCCCCTGCACGAGCCACGCCTGACGCAGTTCGCCCGCGAAGGCGTGCGCTATACCGCCCAGGCTTTCCAACAGATGCGCGCTTCCCGCAGGCGGGTCATCCTGCTTGCTACGCTGCGCGAGCTGGAGGCCACGCTTACCGACGCGGCGATCGCCATGTTCGGCACCTTGATGGGACGCGCTCATCTTCGTGCCCGCAAACGCCTGGAACAGGGGATCGCGATCTCGGGACGCGAAGGCCGCGACCGGCTGATGCGCATCGCCACTGTGCTGGAAACAGTTAGCCGGGCAGCACGTGCCGGTGAAGATATCGGCGCGGCCCTCAGGGATATCGTGCCTCTCGACATGCTCGATGCCGATGCCGCGATCATCCGTCGTACCGCGGCACCTCACAGGGACGATGTGCTAAGCGAGATCGCAGCCGAGTACCGGACCTTCAAGCGAACAGGACCTCTATTCCTGCAAACGCTCGATTTCCACGGTCGAGCCGGCACCGCGGCATTGCGCAACGCGATGACGGTCCTGTCGGATCTTGATGGCAACTGGCGCAAGCCGCTCCCTGCCGACGTTCCGCTCGGTCATGTCGAGCGGCGCTGGCACCGCCATGTCGTGGTCGCCGGCAAGATTGACCGGACGCATTGGGAGATGGCCACCTACGGGGCGCTCGCCAATGCATTGGCATCCGGTGATATCTGGGTGCCAAGGTCACGGCTGCACAGGTCGCTGGACGTGCTGCTCGAGCCATCAAGCGGCGCAGCGTTGCAACCGGCGTTCTCGCTCGGTGATCCACACGCATGGCTCGATCAGCGCGCCACGCAACTCGACAACACCTTACGCGACGTCGCCCAAAATCTAGCCGGACGTAATGCTGCCCTGTTCGCTGGCGGGCGATTGCGCTTTCCCAAGGAACTGAAGGACGATGATGCCGGGCACGACGAAGGACGGCACCTGACGCTTGCCTGCTACGGCATGCTGCCTGCGACGCGTATCACCGACGTACTTTCGCAGGTCGAACGCTGGACCGGCTTCACCCGGCACTTCGGGCACGTCTCGACCGGGTTGCCGCCCGGCGACGAGCGGACCTTCCTCGCCACTCTGATTGCCGAAGCGACCAATCTCGGGTTGTCGCGCATGGCCGAGGTATGCGGCGCAGGATCACGCCGCGCGCTGCTGCGCATGCAGACATGGCACATGCGCGAGGAAACCTTTCGAGCGGCGCTCGCCTGTCTGACCGACGCCATCCACGCCGAGCCGATCGCCGCCTGGTTTGGGCAAGGACACCGGGCTTCTGCAGATGGTCAGGCCTTCTACCTGGGCGGGCCGGGCGAAGCCGGAGGAGCGGTCAATGCCCACTATGGTCGCGACCCGGTGGTCAAGATCTACACCACCATCACCGACCGCTACGCGCCACTGCACCAGACCGTGATCGCCGGCACGGCAGGAGAAGCCATCCATGCGCTCGACGGCATCCTCGGCCATGACAGCAACGCCAATCTGACCGCGCTGCACGTCGATGGAGGCGGTGTTTCCGACATCGTGTTCGCGACCATGCATCTCCTCGGGCTCGATTTCGAGCCGCGCATTCCCCGCCTGTCCGACCGCCGCCTCTACGCGTTCGAACCCTCGAAGCATTACGGCAGGCTTGCGCCACTATTCGGTCACAGGCTCGACCGGGACCTGATCGTTAGCCACTGGCCGGATATTGAACGTGTCATTTGTGCCATGCGCGACGGCACCGTTAAGCCCTCGCTGATCCTCAAGAAGCTGTCTGCCTATCGCCAGCAGAACAGCCTCGCCGCGGCGCT
This sequence comes from Rhizorhabdus wittichii RW1, assembly GCA_000016765.1. NCBI lineage: Bacteria > Pseudomonadati > Pseudomonadota > Alphaproteobacteria > Sphingomonadales > Rhizorhabdaceae > Rhizorhabdus > Rhizorhabdus wittichii. The sequence continues at coordinate 202,931 of CP000701.1, read as the reverse complement.
GCGCGAGATCGGGCGGATCGAGCGCACGCTGTTCACGTTGCGCTGGTTCGAGGATCCGGCTCTGCGCCGTACTGTCACTGCCGAGTTGAACAAGGGCGAGGCCCGCAACAGCCTTGCCCGGGCAGTCGCCTTCCATCGGCTCGGCCGTTTTCGCGACCGTGGCCTGGAGAACCAGCAGACCCGAGCAGCCGCGCTCAACCTCGTCACCGCTGCGATCATCCTGTTCAACTGCCGCTATCTCGGGCGCGCCATTGACGAAATGCGCCAGCGAGGAAGCCAGATCGATCCGGCTATGCTGTCCCGGCTCTCACCGTTGGGATGGGATCGCATCAATCTCACCGGCGATTACGTCTGGTCCGATCGCCTCGATCTCGACGCCAATGGCCTCATGCCGCTGCTCATCAAACCGCTACCGTGAATCTGTGTCCCTACAATGCACAGGGGCCAGCTCGGCGATACTGTCTTCGCCGCGCAGCCCCTCCAGCACGATCCTGATTTTGTCCTCTGCAGAGAAGTGCCGGCGCGTCGCACGCCGTATGTCCTTCACCACCCGCTCAGCTGGGGCCTTCGGCGCCGATTTTTTCAAGGAGGATTTGGGCTTCATCTTCGTTCCTTCGTCACTACGACGAAGCCCAAATCCTCCTTAAATCACAACCTCAAATCTGTGCCATTGGCGCTGACGGCGGACAGGTCGTGCTGCGCATTCCGGGGATGACCTATCAAAGCAAGTGGCATGACCCGCATCCGTTAGCTCGAACGGCCTTCTCGCAGTCGGGACCACCCATCAGGCAAGGCATACCCGTTGGGCAGCGGGTTGACTCTTAGGGACCGCCCCTGCAGGAGATCACACGTTTGCACTGGATTTATCGACAAAACCCCAAATTTTGCAGGTTTGACAGAAATCTTCGATCAGGATAGCAATTTTATCCAGATATCGGTCTGCAAGGAATATCAGTTATGAACGCACCGGTGGCAAAGCTGGTAGAAGCAGCGGGCAAAGATACCGGCAACTCGGTCTCGCAGGCCGGTGTCAGTTTGACAGCATCTGTTTATCTACAACTCCGCGCAGATCTACTTTCCGGCAAATTTCTGCCCAATACTCGTCTTGCCATTAAGATGCTACAAGAGCGATACGGAACAGGTTCATCGCCAATTCGCGAGGTATTAAGCCGCCTTACTGCAGAAGGATTTGTAGTTCAAATTGATCAGCGGGGTTTTCGGGTGCCTGCTTTTTGTGCAGATGAACTCGAAGAACTTACGCGGGGTCGATGCCTGCTTAACGAGATAATTTTCAGAGAAGCGATAGCTTCCGCAAATGATGCCGATGACGAGGCGATAATTGTCGCTCATTTCCGCTTGACCCGTACGCCACATGATCTGCCCGGAAGCCCGGGCACACTTAATCCAGAATCCGAAGAGGCACATTTCCGTTTCCATCGAGCACTGACCGCACCGTGTAGATTGAAAACGCTTCTGGATTTTGAAGAGAAATTATTTGAGAGATCGACTCGTTACCGAGTGCTTGCCGAATCGCAAGTACGCTCCACTGAAGCAGAGCATCATGCCATTATGAATGCAGTTCTGGATCGGAATACGAATCTTGCCATCAAATTAAGCAATGATCATATTATGGAAACAGCAAGCATTGCAGCCGCACACTTGCGATCTCATACTTAACTTAATCACCTTTATGTAAAGTATACTCCGTTAACGACGGTGGTTAATTATTCCCCGCTTCTGAATCGGCGACGCGATCCCGAAGGGTTGGCCCGAATAACGCATTTTCAAGCCTCGCAAAATCCGGTCCGCAAGGGTCAATTCCAACACCGACGTAAGAGTGGCTGCAAATCCCCCCCTTTGACACGGTCATTGAGGGGAAGGCCTCAAACGCCAGGTTGCCACGTTAAATATCGATTTTCCTCCCATTTGGCGTTGACATATTGACATTCCAATTTAAGGCATATCCCGGACGGTCGCGTGATGGCCGGATGCGAGGGTGAGGGCTTTTATGCGGATTGGTAACGTTGGCGGCAGGGCCTCGTTGATTGTTGATGCAGGCGCGATCGATATCGATCGGGCCAGTGGCGGCAAGTTTCCTGCTGACATGGCCGGATTGTTCGAGTGTTGGGGGGATTTCATCGCCTGGGCACGTGAGGGCCGGTTTGAAACCGGGGCGGAAGCTTTCGACGAGCGGTCACTGGGCGCGCCCTCGCCGATGCCGCGGCAGGTTTTCGCGGTGGGCCTCAATTATCGAGACCACGCCCTGGGCGAGGCCGGCCTGAAGGAGCTGCCGACTTCGCCGTTGATCTTCACCAAGTTCCCCACCTGCATCGCGGGTCCTTACGACGATCTTCCCCTTCCCGTCGGCAATGTCGACTGGGAAATCGAACTAGTCGCGGTCATCGGCACCCGGGCGAGCCGTGTCTCCGTCGAAGACGCGCTCGACCATGTGGCAGGCTATGCAGTCGGACAGGACTTCTCCGAACGGTTGATGCAGCTTTCCGGCGGCATGCCCCAGTTCTCGCTGGGTAAGTCATTCCCCGGCTTCGGCCCCTTCGGACCGTGGCTGGTGACACTCGATGCGCTCGACGAAACGAACGGCCTTGCGGTCGAATGCACAGTCAACGGCGTGAAGGTCCAAGGGTCCGACACCTCGCAGCTCATCTTCCCAGTGAATGACCTGGTGAGCCGCCTCTCGCACGTCTGTACGCTCTTGCCTGGCGACGTCATCTTCACCGGTACCCCCGCCGGCGTGGGGAATGCCAGAAACCCCAAGTGGTTCCTCAAGCCCGGCGATGAGGTCGTCAGCACAATCGCCCAAATCGGCTCCATCAAACAAACCTGCGTGGCCGACCCCTGCCAGTAAAAATTTGCATTGGAGAAGAGCCCATGCCCAAAGTTGTTTTTGTAGCTGCGGATGGTCGCGAGATCGAAACGAATGTCGATATCGGCACTGACCTGATGCATGCTGGTCTCTACAATAGCGTACCTGGCCTGCTTGGGGAATGCAGTGGCGGTTTAGCGTGTGCAACCTGCCGTGTTCACGTCCCTGCCGAATGGCAAGGCGTGTTGCCTGCGGCGCTTCCTGCAGAAGCGGAATTGCTCGGATTTTGCGAGGAGTCGCCTCCCGAGGCACGATTGTCCTGCCAGATCAAAATGACCCAAGAACTTGATGGTCTCAGGTTGCTGGTGCCCGAAGACCAAGATTAAGTCAAAAAGTCCACAGCGTAGATTTGAAATCGGCCTTGTACCGTAGCGGGAGATTCAACGTGTCCGAATACCAGTTCTCAGGCACTGTCCACTGGTCCGAGACAGACGCTTCCGGTCGGTTTCATTTTTCCAATGCGTTGCTCTGGGCGGAAAATGCTGAGCATTCCTTGTGCCGCAGCATTGATCCCGATGTTTCAATCTCAAGAATGCCGCGTAGATCGATTTCCGCTAACTTTTCCCGTCCATTTTTGGCGGCAGACAAATATATTGTAAATCTCTCCATAGAAAAACTTGGAACTAGTTCCATTTCCTATGCTTGGATTATTGAAAGTTTGGGCGAAGTGGCGGTCGAGGGGCGACATGTAGTTGTCCATATAGACGAGGACGGCCGACCTGCCCCGATTCCAGCATCATTGCGGATCGGACTGGAGAAGTATCTTGCCGCACGGAGCGATCGTTGAGTCCTTTATGGCGAATATCGACATCTGAGTACTCGTTGAAATCGGCAGTCGCCGAGAGAAGCAATGATGAAGGCAACTGCCAACCGCCCGATCAACACCGTTCTGGCCATGCTGAGGAGCGCGCCCTATGACTTACCTGTTTGAAGTAGCCGATGTACCTGGCGTAACCGTTCTCGGGGAACCCGATTGCTTTCCGATCGGCCGGATTTTTGCGTTGGGCGCAACTATGAGGCACACGCAACCGAGATGGGGTTCAAGGTTGACCGCGAGGCTCCCTTCTATTTTAACAAGGCTGCTTCGACATTTGTCGCGAGCGGGTCTACGATTCCGTATCCCCCTGGTACAAGCAATTACCATTACGAAATGGAGTTGGTCGTCGCCATTGGTAAACAAGCATTTCAAATTTCCGAAGCTGAAGCCGGATCGATAATCTACGGATTTGCTTGCGGGCTCGACATGACGAGACGCGATCTCCAACTGGTTGCGCGAGAGAAGGGTCGCCCGTGGGATTTAGGGAAAGATTTTGAGCAGTCCGCCGTCGTAGCGCCGATCACGAAGGCAGCGCAGTTTGCAATCGAAAACCAGCGCATTTCATTAAGCGTGAACGGTGAGATCAAGCAAGATCAGGTTCTGGCCGATCTTGTTTGGAGCGTACCTGAACTGATCGCCGACCTATCCCGCTTTTATCACCTTGCACCGGGTGACCTTATCTTCACCGGCACGCCGGCCGGCGTCGGCCCAGTCGTGGCTGGCGACACGCTCGAAGGGACAATCGATGGGCTTACCCCGGTTCAACTCGTAATTGGGCCTGGAGAATAATGCTCTATTATGGCTATTGGCGCAGTTCTGCAGCGTGGCGTTGCAGAATTGCCTTCAATCTGAAGAAAATCGCGCCGGAATTTGTGGCCGTCCATCTCACACGCGATGGAGGAGCACAGCGGACGGAGGAGTTCCGCGTCATAAATCCGCAGAAGCGGGTACCTGCGCTGGATTTGAACGGGGCAGTCTTGACCCAATCGCTGGCGATTATCGAGTGGCTCGAGGAGACTATCCCGGAGCCAGCTCTTCTGCCGGACGATCCCTGGTCTCGTGCTCAAGTCCGCGCTTTCGCCCTGGCAATCGCCTGCGATATTCACCCTCTTCAGAATTTGGAAGTGCAGCAGTATCTGCGCGGCAAGCTCAACCTGGAGCAAAGCGCAGTGTCTGATTGGCTTGGGCACTGGATCGGCAACGGATTGCTAGCCTGCGAAGCCCTTCTTGGCAGTCAGCCGAGCAATCAGGCCTTTGCATTTGGAGCGAGCCCGACGCTCGCCGATATCTGCCTGGCACCTCAGCTATATTCGGCAGAACGGTTCGGTATCAGCCTTAACGACATGCCCCGCCTACGTACGCTCGGTGCAAGTTATGCAGATCATCCGGCATTCGTTGACGCACACGCGCACAATCAACCCGATAGTGAAGAATGGTTTTGGGGGATCTAAGCCGAATCCGGGTGGGCCTTGCACGGCCTGTCAGCGGCATGCCGGCGCTGCGGCATTGCCGAGGATCGGCAGGGGTAGCTGATGCAGATAGGGGCAGGGGGCTTGCCAAGCGGGCCGAGATGCCGATCCTCGCGCGCGGGAGGTTTCAGCACCAACCCACGAGGTACAACCATGGCCAGAAAAGGAAGTCTCGAAGCCGAAAGACAGGCAATCGCAAAGGAGCGTCAAGCGCTGGAAGCGCGCGAGGCGAAACTGCGGACAAACGAGCGGGCGGCAAGCGTCGAGCTGATGCACAAGTCAGTTCTCGGCAAGGCGCCGTTCGAGAGAGTCGAAGCATTCTTCGCCGCTCTCGGAAAGCTCGGTCTGGACGAAGCCGAGAAGCGCCTTCGGGCAAGCTGAAACCGGCCTCGGCAGAGGCCAGCGCAGCCGGGGTTAGATGCCCCGGCTGCGCTTTATTTGGACACGCAAAAAAGGGGGCCGGAGAGCCCCTTGTCGGTGCCCTCCGGCGCTGTGGTCGATGATCATTTCAGAACGGACAATCCGCGTCCCAGTCGGGATCCATCACCACGCTCATGAAGCTTGCGGCGCGGGCGATGTTCGCTTCGTCAAAGTCGTCGGCCATCATGCCCGGGACGGAATGGACGATCCGGTCGATCAGGTCCTGGGGCAGGGCGTTGTAGTCGCCCTCGTCGATGGCGAGAAAGCAGCCGAACTCGTCCTCGATGACATGGCTGTCGAAGAAGCTGTGCTGGGCCCGGATCGTCGCGGCGCGCACCGCTGCATCATAGCTGATGGGGTCGAAAGCCGGGATGTCGAGGGTCTTGGTAAGAGCGTTCATGTGAGCCTCCTGTCAAAGGAATTGAAGAGGTCTCTTGCCCGATGGCCGAGCTTGGACCGGGTCAGGAACGGGCCGCCCGCGGCCCGCCGCGCAGCGGGGGTGGGGGAGCCGATTTTTTCGCCTTCTTCAGGCGTAAAAATTGGGGGAACCGCCCTTCTTGACGTGGGCCAATGGCGGCCATCATGCTTGGAATTCTGCGAGAGTGTTAAACCCTGTTGGGCAGCACCCCCGTTGGTCCCAGGCACGAGGCTTGTCCGCCCGGCCGATGCGAAGCCTTCGCGCCCCAGCCAGCAGGCCGTCAGGCCGTTACTGGCGAGGGCAAGAAGCGAGCGAGCCGGGCCATGACAGTGTGGTCCCGATCGACAAAAAAGAAGGGCATCCGGCGGTGAGTCCAGACACCCTTCTGGATGATACAATCGGAGCAGACCCCGCTCAGAATGGCGGCAGTTCATCGCCATTGACGGTGCCACATGCCGTGCGCTTCATCGCAGGCCGCTCAGCTTGCGCTGCGGTTTTGGCCCGCGCCGCCGGAGCCTCGTTCTGGACCGATGCGTCGCGCACGATGTGGAGGGGAATGCGTGCTTCGCGCAGACGGTCGGCAAGGTTCGCCTGGATGCCGCCGCCGCTGCACACCACCGCCTCGACCGGCTTGAAGGCCAGCATGCGCGCATTGCGCTGATAGGGCGCCGAAGGTCCCCGCGAGGTATCTGGCTTGCACAGGATCACCGGCACATTGTGGCGCGATGCCCAGGCTGCCGCGATCACGTCCGCGCCCTTGTTCTGGGCGGTCGTTGCCAGCGCCATCGACGGGACCCGGGCATGGATTGCATCGAGATAGTCTTCAACCAGCGCAATGTCTGTGAACTGCGTATCTGTCCGGCGAGCCCCGCCTTGCGCGGCAGGTGAGTGAGCGTTCTTAAGCGTGCTCCTTTTTGCGCGGTTGGGAGCGGTCGATGGGGCAGATCACGGTGTTTTCGGGGCCGGAACGGCGCCGGCGTTGGAGTGACGAGGAGCGGCTGCAAATTTTGACCGAGGCGTTTTCGCCCGGGGCCTGCGTCGCCGAGGTTTGCCGACGGCACGATATCTCGACGGCATTGATCTACACTTGGCGGCGCAAGATCCGGGAAGCGCAAGTCGATCCGGCGTCGGACAGGTTGCCAGCACCGTGCTTCGCTGAGGCTGTGGTCGTGGACGACGAAGGAGCGGCCCACCCAAGTCTGCAACCCGCGATGATTGTCGAGCTGGCGCGCGGTAAACGGGTGAACATCTTCGCATCGGCCTCGCCTGCGCAGGTGGTTGCAGCACTGAAGGCGCTGCGATGATCCCTTCCGGCGCGCGGGTGTGGATCGCGATGGGCCACACCGATATGCGTCGTGGGATGCAGGGTCTGGCGGCGATGGTCCAGCAGCATTTCACGAAGGACCCATTCGCCGGCGACCTCTGGGTCTTCCGGGGGCGCAGCGGCACGCTGGTGAAGATCATATGGCACGACGGGGTCGGCATGTCGCTCTACGCCAAGCGGCTCGAGAAGGGACGTTTCATCTGGCCTTCCGCCAGGGACGGTGTGGTGTCGCTGACGAGCTCCCAGCTTGCCTGCCTGCTCGACGGGATCGACTGGCGCAACCCGCAATATTCCTGGCGGCCACAGAGTGCCGGATAGCGGGTAAAGTGGGCGCATTTCCGGCTTGATCGAAGGGGCTGACAATGATTCACTCCCTCTCATGGAAGCCGCCGTTTCGTCCCTTCCGAACAACGTGGAAGCGCTTCAGGCGCTGCTCGCGATGGCGACCCACAGGGCGGATGAGGCGGAGGCCGCCCTGGCCAACGCCCGCGCCCGCGAGACCGCAGTCGAGGCGATGATTGCGCATCTCAAGCTGCAGAATGCCAGGCTGCGGCGCGAGCAGTACGGCGCCAGCGCCGAACGCACCGAGCGGCTGCTCGCACAGTTCGAGCTTGAGCTTGAGGATCTCGAAGCCGACGCGGCCGAAGACGAACTCGCCGCCGAAGCCGCTGCAGCCAAGATGACCACCGTCGTCGCGTTCGAGCGCAACAAGCCCGTCAGGAAGCCCTTCCCCGATCACCTCCCGCGTGAACGTGTCGTCGTCTCCACGCCGTGCTCGTGCCCGGCCTGCGGTAGCAACCGGCTTTCCAGGCTCGGCGAGGATGTGACCGAGACGCTGGAAGTGATCCCGCGCTCGTGGAAGGTGATCCAGACCGTGCGTGAGAAGTTCGCCTGCCGGGACTGCGAGAAGATCACGCAGCCGCCAGCCCCGTTCCACGTCACTCCGCGCGGTTGGGCTGGCCCCAGCTTCCTCGCCATGCTGCTGTTCGACAAGTACGGCCAGCATCAGCCGCTCCACCGGCAGGCCGAGCGCTTTGCCAGCGAAGGCGTGCCGCTCAGCGTATCGACGCTCACCGACCAGATCGGCGCTGTCCGTCGTCAGAACATTCGGCACAACTCTCGGCGTAGATTAGCGGAGTGCGGGCCTCGTCTGGGGGTTGATGTTAGTCGGCGAGCTTGCGGTGTTGCAAGCGCCGATGTTCGAAGGTCTGTCGCTTGATCCTTTCACGCTGTTGGATGATCGCCGGCGCCCTGCCTAAGTAGGCATCGGCGGGCGTCACGTTGTTCAGGCTCTCGTGGTAACGCTGGTGGTTGTAGTGCTCGACGAAGGCCTCGATCTGGGCTTCGAGGTCGCCGGGCAGGAAGTAATTTTCCAGCAGGATGCGGTTTTTCAGGGTCTGGTGCCAGCGTTCGATCTTGCCCTGGGTCTGGGGATGCATCGGAGCGCCGCGCACATGGCTCATTTTCCGGGCCTCGATATATTCCGCCAGTTCGCCCGCGATGTAGCTGGGGCCGTTATCGCTGAGCAGCCTGGGCTTGTGCAGCACGGTGGCGCTGTCCAAGCTCGAGGCCTTGAGCGCGAGGTCCAGCGTGTCGGTCACGTCCTCGGCTCGCATGTTGGTGCACAGCTTCCAGGCAATGATGTAGCGCGAGAAGTCGTCGAGCACGGTCGACAGGTACATCCAGCCCCAACCGATGATCTTGAAGTAGGTAAAATCAGTCTGCCACATCTCGTTCGGCCGGGTGGTCTTGGTGTGGAACTGATCGGCGGCCTTGATCACGACATAGGCCGGGCTGGTGATCAGATCATGGGCCTTCAGCAGACGGTAAACCGTCGATTCCGACACGAAGTAGCGCTTCTCGTCGGTGAAGCGCACCGCCAGTTCGCGGGGGCTCAGATCGGTCTCTTCCAGCGCCAGTTCCACGATCTGGTCCTGGATGTCGTCGCCGATGCGGTTCCACACTCGGCTTGGCGCCGACGGCCGATCCTCCAGCGCCTCCGGCCCGCCTTCAAGGTAGCGATCATACCAGCGGTAGAACGTCCGGCGGGCGATACCGAGCTTATCCAGGGGTTCTCGTGACGGCCATGCAAAAAGTGCCGCTAAGCAACCCGTTGAAATTGCTTAAATAACGACGCATTGTTTCTTGTAAGTGATTGATATTCCTCACTGGGGAGGTTTTTCATATTACATTTCTAATCCCGGCCGCTGGCGGTCCCGCGCCCAAGAGCCGGTCCCGGTGTAGCGAGACGTCAATCGTGATGACGCCCTTGGTGTTGATATGCTCGTGCGCGTTGGGGGCGATGTGCTTGATGTGGTGATCCGGAAAGATGTCCGGCATTCGCGCTCGAACCTCACCGATCCGGGTCGCGTTCCACGTCATGATGACGTTGGTAAGCAATGTCAGGCCTGACGATATCGCGGCCATCTGCTCTGGCGTCCGGCCATGCCGTGCGCCGATCGGGCCGGAATAGATCGCGCGCTGCAGGGTGTGGACCGACTCACCTTGGCTAAGCAGGGCGTCATTCATCCCTCTGAACGCCGGATCGCCAAGATAAGCGCCCAGAAAGCGGGTAAGCAAGAGCTTGCCGAAGGCATCTCCTGCCTGAAATGCTTCATCGCCTCGTGCGGCGCTGCCAAAGCGGTCCAGAACGTAGGTCGCCGAACACCAGCCACTCTTGGTCGATGCCGCAATCCGCAGGAGCGGGTCCCAGCCCTGGGTGATGGCACTGAGTGAGACGGTCTCGCTCACAATCGGTCGAAGGGTGGCAGGTATATTCAGGCCACGTGGGAGATACAGCTTGCGTTTGTTCATCCCGGCCAGCCTCGGGGCGAGATCAAACCCCACCAGATTGGCCAGCGCCATGCCGAAATGTGTGTGGCCATGGGTATCCACCGCGACACGGTGGAGGTCGACGGATTCGGGGTTCTCGTGACGGCCATGCAAAAAGTGCCGCTAAGCAACCCGTTGAAATTGCTTAAATAACGACGCATTGTTTCTTGTAAGTGATTGATATTCCTCACTGGGGAGGTTTTTCATATTACATTTCTAATCCCGGCCGCTGGCGGTCCCGCGCCCAAGAGCCGGTCCCGGTGTAGCGAGACGTCAATCGTGATGACGCCCTTGGTGTTGATATGCTCGTGCGCGTTGGGGGCGATGTGCTTGATGTGGTGATCCGGAAAGATGTCCGGCATTCGCGCTCGAACCTCACCGATCCGGGTCGCGTTCCACGTCATGATGACGTTGGTAAGCAATGTCAGGCCTGACGATATCGCGGCCATCTGCTCTGGCGTCCGGCCATGCCGTGCGCCGATCGGGCCGGAATAGATCGCGCGCTGCAGGGTGTGGACCGACTCACCTTGGCTAAGCAGGGCGTCATTCATCCCTCTGAACGCCGGATCGCCAAGATAAGCGCCCAGAAAGCGGGTAAGCAAGAGCTTGCCGAAGGCATCTCCTGCCTGAAATGCTTCATCGCCTCGTGCGGCGCTGCCAAAGCGGTCCAGAACGTAGGTCGCCGAACACCAGCCACTCTTGGTCGATGCCGCAATCCGCAGGAGCGGGTCCCAGCCCTGGGTGATGGCACTGAGTGAGACGGTCTCGCTCACAATCGGTCGAAGGGTGGCAGGTATATTCAGGCCACGTGGGAGATACAGCTTGCGTTTGTTCATCCCGGCCAGCCTCGGGGCGAGATCAAACCCCACCAGATTGGCCAGCGCCATGCCGAAATGTGTGTGGCCATGGGTATCCACCGCGACACGGTGGAGGTCGACGGATTCGTGGCGAAGAGCCCCTTCGATAGCGGCCCCCGCTTGCCGACGGTTCAGCACGACCGCCTGGTCGTGTAGGATCACCCATTGGTCGAGCACATGGGTGTAGGTTCCGACCGCCGGCGTGCGGCGGCGCGGATCATAGCGGGCTGTCCAAAGACGACGGGTTGCATCAAGGCTCATCATGTCGGCTGATGCCTGAAGTCCGCCTCCCCACAATCTCGTGACCGGGAGCGTCCTGAAATGATCAAGTACCACACGGTTGGCTGCCGGCAATCGACCATTCGCCTCGATGCGGCGCATCATCTCACCGACAGCGTCGGCCTCAATATTGAGCGTCATGCGCGCCATGTCGGCGGCGGTCAGATCGGAGCCCAGGGCTATCAGGGCCGCGTAAAGGAGTATGAGTTCATGCTCGCTTCGCGGCGCCCTGCCCAACAGGACCCAGGAAAAATGCGTAGTGGCATCAATGGATATCAGCAGGTCCGGTAGCTGGATCTTTCCGACGCCGGCGAATAGCTCGCGCCGAATGGCCTTGAGCTTTTCATCTTCCGGCGCCGCCTTGAGTTTTGGGACGACCAAGCGGTCGTTTTCGATCCGGATATCGCCCTTGGACACCGCAGCATCGATCGCTTTCAAGGCCGTCGCGAGTTCATCCTTGATCCAGCGGATGGTCACCTCCGGCTTGGCTGACACCGCGAGGTTTCGCGCGTACCGTGCTCGTTCCTTTTGCCATTGCGCTTTTGGAATCAGACGGTCCTCAGGGGCACGATGTTCCAGGCTGTGGACGACGCTGGCCTGGCCATTGCGCACTGAGCGTTTCAGCAGCACGAGCGTCGCCGCCCTATAGCCGCCAAGGGCGGCCTCGCGGTCCGGTTGATCGATGAGGAACGACCATGTCCGGCCGAATGGATTGTCTGTGCCCTCCGGCAGTTGTCGTCCTCCCGAAACCTCCAGCCGGCCCAGTGTCGCGAGGGCCTGCGCAAGCGGGTGCGTCGATGGGACATCCAGACTGATCGACGAAGCGGCGCCCAGCAACTCACTGGCACCTCTGGCTGCTGTCGCCAGTTCCCGCCGGACCCGGTCAACCTTCGTGGACGGACCGTGCGCGCCGGCCGGCAGGAACGGCGCCAGTCTTCTGCGCATCTGGTCGCGCACGGTGGAATCGGAGCTGTTCTCGTCATCGACAAGGCATGCCAAGTCCATGACCAACGCCTGATGCTGGTGCAGTTCGACCTCAACCGCCGCCTCGGCGCGGGTCCGGGCCTGGCGCCAGAGATCGGCGATCCGATAATCGATCATTCCCAGACCATCGTCTGTGAGACGCAGCAATTGCAGGCGTAAAAAGCAGGCTATCTCGAGGGTCTTGCGCTCGCCGCGCATCCGCTTGAGTGTCGCAGGCTTGCGGTAGAGCATTGATCGCGCCTGGGCCTTTAGCATTCCGGTCGCCAAGCCGAGGTCGAGCTTCTCGGCTCCAAGCTTCTTCAGAAAATCGATCTTCGCGATGTGGTCGGCGAGCCCTTTGGTTTTACGGGACGCAGGACTGTCTCGAAGCCATTCCAATCGCGTCTTGCCGTTCGTCATCGTCTCCGACAGCATGAGCGGCCAGGCTTTCGCTTGTTCTGTCCCCACAGCGGCCACTGCGCTCACCAACAGTCCGCCATCGTGCTGGCGGCGGGCTGCTGCCGCCGACCCCCGCAGCCGCCGCCCGGGCAATTGGAGATAGTGGTGATCATGGAGCCATGCGCGCGCGGCTTGTTCCAACTCGTCGACCAGAAATTTGTCGCCGGCCTCACGCCGCAGAAAGCCATTTAGCGCACGTTCCCCATGCTCGGTGAGATCGCGTACACCCAGCGCCTGTTTCGCTGCGTCGTGGTGCTCGAACAACGTGCGGCGGCGGCGGTAAAGCGCGCGGATTGAGGCAAGGCGGGGTGGTGCAATCCCGAGCTCCGCGCCGATATGAGCCAGGACTTGCGGCGGGATCATCTCCACGGAATTAAGCGACGCCCCCGTTAGTCGAAGAAAGCCGATCTGCAGCGCCAGGCCCAACCGGTTCAACGGGCGGCGGCGGCGGCAAACGGCTCGCCGTTGATCCCCGGAAAGTGAGAAGAAGGAAGCGACTTCAGCTTCGGTCAAATTTGCCGGAAAGCGTTCCCAACCAAGATATTGTCGAAGCGGCACATCCACGACTCGACCCTCCCAAGACGAGCCTACACGCCGAAGACGAAAGGTCGAAAAACCTCACTCGCCTTAAATATCAATGGGTTACAACTCATAATTGGCTTTTATTTAGATAATTCAATAACTTGCTTAGCGGCACTTTTTGCACCGCCGTCACGAGAACCCTGAAAAGATCGGCTGACGGCGCTCGTTGAGTTCGACGATCAGCTGGGCGGCCCGAGGTCCAAGCGTCTTGAGATTATATCCTTCGCGCAATTCGAGCCTCCGTGAGCGATGTCCGGCGCGTTCGATATAACGGTGATTATATTATCTGGCAAGATTGTCGCGCTTTGCGGGACGGTTCGCGCGCATAGTATATCCGGCAGGCTCAAGTTATGCCCCTCGTGGTTTGCCAATCACGATAAATGTTCGTCCAATCCGAACAAATGTGCAGGTTCTTAAACCAGGAGGCGATCGCCGAACCCATTTTGTCGCAGAGGAGCTACGGCACCAAAGACCGATTCCCAGTCACCGAGAGCGGCTGCGTTCCTGAGGCTTGGGCTCGCGACCCGGACGAGGGATGGGGGGTGTGTCTGGGTCACGGCCGCGGACCACATCCTGCCTAACGCTGGGGGAGGCGTCCTTGACCATTGCCGGTCGGATATTGCGGCCCGCCGCGATATCCGCATCGAGCTGTGTGCGGGCGACTGTCATCACCCGCGCAACCGCCTCGGGATTGTCGAACAACGTCCGTCGTATCACTGCCTCCATCACGCGCATCTGGCTGTCGGCCGCGCGATCATTCGGCGTGGTGCCACGATCGGCGCGCCGCGCACCCGGCCGTTCTAGTCCACTGCCGTCGCTCTGGCGGTCCATCCCGGATGACCGGCGGACGACATCGACTTCACGGGCTGCTATGGGCGCAATCGTATTCCGGCTCGTCTCCCCGCGCAGCCGGTCAAGCTCCTGGAGGTCGCGATCGTTGGGCTTGTAGCCACGTACTTCCGATACGTGCGAATTTAGGCCAACGGCTTAGCAGCGCCTTCCCAGCGTTTTCAGTAGTTTATGCCGAAGCGCGCCGCCGCCCACTTCCGGTTCGGTGATTGCTGGGTGATTACTTTTTTGGTACATGAGGTTCGTCATGGCCACGGGAAAAATCACCAAGCGGACCCTCGACGCACTCCAGGCAGGCGGCGTTACCGGCTTCCTTTGGGACGACGAATTGAAGGGCTTCGGACTGAAGATCAGCGCTGGCGGGTCTGCGTCCTACGTCGTCCAGTTTCGCATGGGCGGACGGGAGGCGAAGACGCGTCGCTATACGATCGGCGGGCATGGCTCGCCCTGGACGCCGTTCACCGCTCGCGAGGAAGCGACGAGATTACTTCGCCTCGTCGATCAAGGCGTCGACCCGGTCGAAGCCGATAAGCAGCGACGCCGCGAGGCTGTCGATCTGGCCTTCTCAAACTACGCCGACCGGTTCGCTGCAAGCTGCAAGGGAAAAGGGTGGTCGACGCTTGTAACGCGATCGCTGCACCTGCACGTCAAGCCGGTGCTGAGGGACAAAGCCCTTCCCGCGATCACTCGTGTTGACGTCGTTGCCGTCTTTGATCGCATGCCGTGAGCAGCAGCCAATCGCCGTAACGTCTTTGCCGTACTGAGGCGCCTGTTCCGATGGGCGGTGAGCCGCGGCGACATCGATAGAAGTCCGATGGAAGGTATGGAGACGCCCAAAGCGGTCAAGGCGCGCGAGCGGTGGCTGAGCGATAGCGAACTGGCGAGGGTTTGGATGCAGGTTCCGGAGTGCCATCGATGCTTCGGACCGATCGTTCGGCTGCTGATTGTCACCGGCCAGCGCCGAGATGCGCGGCGACTGACAGGATGCGAGCGTAGCGACAATCAAGATGAGAATCGGTTGTTGGGGTGTCGGTGAAGGGCGGAGGGCGTAGCCCGAAGCCCGTAGCCGAGACCCCAACAACCGATGGCCCTTTAATGGAGGAGCCGCAGATCGTCGGGGCCGACCCAATATTCATTGGCATATCCAGATTGGAGGGAGATGCCGTGAGTGCCGGGTTGCCAAGTCAACGATCATCAAATGAGGCTTTTCATGAAATTGCGACAGACCAACCCGGTCCCGGTGGCTGCGGCGAAGGCCGGGTTCAGCACCGCGACGGGCTACCGGATCGCGAGCGATCCGGTGCTTCCTTCACACCGTAAAGCGCCCCGCGGCCGACGGCGACCTGATCCGTTGGAATCGATCTTCGAGAGCGAGATCGTACCAATGCTGAAGGCGGCACCTGGCTTGCGGGCGGTGGCGATCTTCGAGGAGATGCGCCGTCGCCATCCCGATCTCGATTTTGGGGTTCGCCGCACGATGGAGCGTCGTATCCGTGCCTGGCGGGCCGTTCATGGCCCGGAACAGGAAGTGATCTTCCGCCAGACTCATGAGCCGGGGCGAATGGGCCTTTCGGACTTCACCGACATGAGGAGCCTCAAAGTCACGATCGCGGGTGCGCCCCTCGATCACCTGCTTTACCACTTCCGCCTGGTGTGGTCAGGCTTCGAACATGCCCATGTCATCCTGGGCGGCGAGAGCTATGTCGCATTGGCTGAGGGGCTGCAGAACGCGCTTTGGATGCTGGGCGGCGCGCCGGGCGAACACCGCAGCGACAGTCTGTCGGCCGCGTTTCGCAACCTTGATGCCGATGCCCGTGCGGACTTGACCACACGCTACGACGCCTTGTGCGAACATTATGGCATGACGCCGACCCGCAACAACCGCGGCATCGCACATGAGAATGGCAGCGTCGAAAGCTCCCACGGCCATCTCAAGGCGGCGGTGGAGGATGCGCTGGCGATGCGTGGATCGACCGACTTCGAGGACCTCGCGGCCTATCGCAGGTTCATCGACGAGATCGTTGCCCGAAAGAACCGGCGCAGTGCCGCCCGCATCGACACCGAAAGGGCAACGCTCAAACCGCTACCTGATCGTCGCACCAGCGACTACGAGGAACATATCCTTCCCGTCACCTCGTCCAGCACCTTCGTTCTGCGCAAGGTGTTCTACACGGTGCCGTCACGGTTGATCGGGCATCGACTGCGTGTGCGCCTCTACGATGATCGGCTCGATCTGTTCCTGGGCGGCAGTTATCTCATGACCCGGCCACGCGGTCGCCCGAAAAGCGCTACCGAACATGGCTATGTGGTGGATTACCGTCACGTGATCCATAGCCTCAGGCGTAAGCCGATGGCCCTGCTGCAGCTGACCTATCGCGACCAGTTGTTCCCGCGCGAGGCGTACAGGCTCATGTTCGAACGGCTGCTCGAAGCCATGTCCGAGCGTGACGCTTGCCGTAAGATGGTCGAGTTGCTGTCCATGGCCCATGAACGGGCCTGCGAGGCCGAGCTTGCCGATCTTCTCGCCCAGGACCTTGACGAAGGCCGGCTGCCTGACATCGCCGCGTTGCGAACGCGCTTCTCGCCCGATCCGGCCGCGCTGCCCGAGGTGGTGGTCGAGCTTGGCCCCCTGACCGACTACGATGCCCTGCTGCTGGGAGAGGCCGCATGACCAAGGCCCATAACGTCGATGCCCAGCGCCTGAGCTTCATCCTCAACGAGTTGAGGCTTCCTGCCATCAAGGTGATCTGGCCCGAGTTTACCGAACGTGCCGACAAGGAGGGCTGGCCCGCCACCCGACTGCTCGCTGCACTTACCGAGCATGAAATGGCCGAACGTGACCGGCGTAGGATCGAACGTCATCTGAGCGACGCACGATTACCACCGGGCAAAACGCTCGACAGCTTCGCCTTCGACGCCGTGCCGATGGTCTCGCGGGCGCAGGTCACGGCCATGACCTCGGGCGACGGATGGCTGGAAAAGGGCGCCAATCTCATCCTGTTCGGCCCGCCGGGCGGAGGAAAGAGCCACTTGGCGGCAGCCATCGGCCTGCAACTTGTCCAGAATGGTTGGCGCGTGCTGTTCACCCGCACGTCCGAGCTGGTCCAGAAGCTTCAGCTCGCGCGCCGCGAACTGGCGCTCGAATCCGCCATCGCCAAGCTCGACAAATACCACCTGCTCATCCTGGACGACCTCGCCTATGTCGCCAAGGATCAGGCTGAAACCTCCGTGCTCTTCGAGTTGATCAGCGCACGCTATGAGCGCCGATCCATGCTCATCACGGCCAACCAGCCCTTCGGCGAATGGAACCGGGTCTTCCCGGATCCCGCCATGACGCTCGCGGCCGTCGACCGTCTCGTTCATCACGCCACCATCTTCGAGATGAATGTCGAGAGCTATCGTCGCAGGGCCGCCCTCCAGCGACAGACAGGGGCTGGAAGGACCCCAAAATACGCGACAATCAAATCCATCGAGAAAATGTCGATCAGCGACAATCAGAGCGAAGAATCGCCCTTGCCAGCGACAATCTAACCCGGCACCATGAACCCGCCGCGACAATCTGTTCTCATCCTGATAGTCGCTGACCTCTCACCCAGATCGTCGCGCTATAGCCGAGAAGAGATCAGCGGTCTCCATTGGCAGGAACTGGACCGGGCGGGGCGCGAAATGCGGCTGTCCGGCGACCGGACGAAGAATGGCGAGCCGACGACCATTCCGCTCAACGATCTTGCTGTTGCTGAACTCGATAAGGTCGCGACACGCTTGCGGTTCACCGTCCAGCCGGCATCGCGCAGCAATGCGGTCACCCGGCGATAGCCATATCGCCCGTACTGCTTCGCCAGCGCGATGATGTCGTCAGTCAGCCGCTGCTCGTCTTCCGCCCCGCGTGGCACCTTGCGATGCGTCGATCGATGTTGTCCGAGCACCCGGCATATTCGCCGCTCGGATACCGGCAGCTCACGCCGCAGCTGATCTATGCATCGCCGTCGCCGCGCGGGCTTAGAAGTTTCCCCGTGCCGCCTCCTGCAAGATCAGCTTGTCCAGCGTTAGCTCGGAAGCCGCGCGGCGCAGCCGTAGATTCTCCTTCTCCAAATCCTTCATCCGCCGAGCCTGGTCGGTCTTCAGCCCGCCATACTCCTTGCGCCAACGATAATAGGTCTGCTCGCTGACTGCGATCCGCCGACACGCCTCGGCGGTCGTGCCGCCCTGACCCAACACGATCTCCACCTCACGCAGCTTGCCGATGATCTCTTTTGGCTTGTGCTTCTTGCTCGGCATTCGTCGTCCCTTTCGTGATCCAGACTATCATAGTCGATGGACCACTCAGACGGGGGCAGCTCAGTCGCGAATACGCCCATTCGGGTAACCGGAGGCAGTCGCGGCATGGGTGCGGCGTGCGCCAGACTTCTCGCGTTGCTTGGCGCGACGGTTGTTGTGGCCTGTTCGAAGAGCGCCGATCGGGCAGACGCGGTCGTCGCCGAGATCGCGGCAGCGGGTTGCAGGGCGTTCGCGGTGAAGGCTGATGCGGGTGATGCCGACGCCGCCAAGGCTGGCGTTGCACAAGCCGTCGATCGGATCGGGGGGCGCTCTGAGTAGCCCCTGGTTTTCTAGACGCCTTCCGCCTTCAAACCCGCTGCTGTTCGAACTCGGCCCAGTCGGCCCGAAGCTGCGATTTTGGTCATCTTGGAGAACACGTCGGGAACGGGCTGGTTGTTGTTGACGATCGCCCATGCGAGGAACGACGTTCCGCTCCGATAAGGGAGCGGCGTTATGAGCCTTGGCGTTTCGAGTGGGGATCTGATCGGCTCCTGGAGCCTGAGTTTTTCGGACATCGCGTTCGTGACCGGCAAAGCGGAGACGGCACGACTGGGATTGGCGGTTCAGCTTAGATTTTTCGCCGGGCATGGCTTCTTTGTGCCGGATCATGCGTCGATACCCTCCGACGGTGTCTTGTATCTGGCGGAGCAACTTGGTCTCGATGCCAAATCCGTGAACCACTATGATTTTTCCGGGCGCACCGCCCGCCGGCATTGCGCGGAGATTTTGCGGCATCTCGGGTTCCGCCGTATGACGCAGACGGATCGCAGGGCGTTGTCGAGGTGGATTTCCGACGATCTTTGTGCGGGCGGGCAGCCGATCAATGCCATGCTCGAGCATGTTTTCCTGTGGTGCCGCGACCGCCGTATCTATGGGCCGTCGCGCAAGGAGCTGGAACGCCTCGTCCGTTCGCAACGACACCTCTATCTGGAGGCCCTGTTGGCCCGAGTCCGCGATCGGCTTGCGCCGGATGCGGTCGCCTTGCTGGAAGCCTCGCTCGCCGATCCCGATGGCCCGACCGGCTTCAACACGATGAAGGGGGATGCAGGTCAGGCGACGCTCGAAAACATTCTTGGCGTGACCGCCAAACTCGCCTTTATCCAACGGCTTGCTCTTCCCCGAGATTTCCTATCGGTCACGGGCAAGGCATGGGTCGATCAGATCGTTCGCCGGGTTGCCGGCGAGAAAGCCTCGGAGATGCGCCGGCATGTACCGGCGCGCCAGCTCGGGCTCTATGCCGTTTATCTGATGGCGCGGGAAGCTCAGCTTACGGATGCGATGGTCGACCTGCTGATCGAGACGGTCCATAAGATCGGATCGCGCTCGAAACGCAAGGTGGTGGGCGATATCGCGAAAGACATCGAGCGGGTCTATGGCAAGGAGCGACTCCTGGTCGAGATTGCCAGCGCTTCGATCGACGATCCATCCGGGCGCATCTGCGATGTCATTTTCCCAATCGCCGGCAAGGACAAACTGGCGGCGATCATCAAGGAAAGCCAGGCAAAGGGCGCCTTGGATCGGCGGATCTACAAGGTGATGCGGAGGTCATGGGCCAATCATTATCGCCGTATGCTGCCAAGCCTGCTTTCGGCACTGGAGTTCCGGTCGAACAACGCCGTGTGGCGTCCGGTGCTGGCGGCCCTGGACTGGATCAGAAGCAAAGTGGATGATGGATGCCGCTACGTGCCGCCGCACGCAGTGCCGGTCGACGAGGTCATTCCGGCGAGATGGCGCAGTTCCGTCATTGATGAAGAGGGGCGCGTAAACCGGATCAGTTATGAGCTTTGTGTCCTCGCGCAACTGCGCGATCGCATCCGTTCTAAGGAAATCTGGGTTGTCGGGGCGGACCGATACCGCAATCCCGATGACGATCTTCCCAAGGACTTCGATGCGCGGCGAGAAGCATATTACACAGGATTGAACCTGACGGCGGATGCGCGTGCATTTTCAAGCGCCATCCGGGAAGAGCTTGCTCAGGAACTGTTGCTCCTCAATGCCAATATTCCCCGGAACGACAAGGTTCGGCTGCTGTGGCGCGGCGAGAACCGTATATCTCTCACCCCGTTCAAACCCTTGCCCGAACCCAGGGGTCTCGCCTCGATCAAGACCGAGATCGGCCAACGCTGGCCGATGACCGGGCTGCTCGACGTACTGAAGGAGGCTGCCCTTGATACGGGACTTCTCGAAGCGTTCGAAACATCGGCCTCGCGTGTTGCACTGCCGAAAACCGCGCTGGATCAACGTCTCCTGCTATGCCTCTACGGCCTGGGAACGAATGCCGGGCTCAAGCGGATCGCCGGCGCCACCCCCGATGTCAGCTATGAAGAGCTGCTGCATGTCCATCGCCGCTTCGTTCATGCCGCGGCGCTCAAGGAGGCGTGTGCCAGGGTTGCGAATGCGACCCTGGCAATCCGCAATGCTGCAGTCTGGGGGGACGCCGGCACGGCCTGTGCGTCAGATTCCACAAAGTTCGGAGCCTGGGATCGCAACCTGATGACGGAATGGCATGCGCGTTATGGTGGACGGGGCGTCATGATCTACTGGCATGTCGAACGACGCGCGACATGCGTCTATTCCCAGCTCAAGCGCTGCTCTTCCTCCGAGGTCGCCTCCATGATCGAGGGCGTGCTGCGCCATTGCACCGACATGGAAATCCAGCGACAATATGTTGATAGTCATGGCCAAAGCGCGGTTGGCTTTGCATTTTGCCGGCTTCTCGGATTTGAGCTTGCACCCCGCCTGAAAGCGATCGCTCGCCAGAAGCTGGCTCTTCCCGATGTCGGCATGCGAACGCGGCTTCCCCACTTGCAGCCGATCCTCTCCAGTCCGATCAACTGGGATGAGATCGAGCAGCAATATGACGAGATGGTCAAATATGCAGCCGCGATGCAGACAAAAACCGCCGACCCGGAGGCGATCCTGCGCCGGTTTAGCCGCTCCGAGGTGATGCACCCGACCTACAAGGCGTTGAGTGAGCTGGGCCGCGCGGTCAAGACGATCTTCCTGTGCCGGTATCTGCGCGAGGAGTCCTTCCGCCGCGAAATTCATGAAGGCCTGAATGTCGTTGAAAACTGGAACAGTGCCAATGGGTTCGTTTTCTTCGGCAAGGGCGGCGAGATCGCCACTAACCGCATCGATGAGCAGCAGCTCTCGGTCCTGGCGCTACATTTGCTGCAAGCGTCGCTTGTCTATGTGAACACCCGAATGCTTCAGAGCGTGCTGGTGGAACCGAAATGGACGGGCCGGATGACGCCGGATGATTATCGCGGCCTCACACCGCTGATTTACAGCCACGTCAATCCTTATGGCCGCTTCGACCTCGATCTGAATAGCCGGATCGATTTTGGGCGGCTTGCTGCCTGACCGGGGCCTTTCCGCTCGCACCATTTGGGTGCACCCGAACGTGACGATCGGAAGTGACATATACGACATGTCACAAAAGGGTGGTTCCGTCACCAATGTTACTGTACGAGGGCAAAGCCACCCTAATGTGACGGATTTGCCCATGACCCGCGTCGGCTACGCCCGCGTCAGCACCATCGACCAGGATCTCGACATCCAGGTTGCCCGGTTGAAGGCAGCGGGCTGTGAAATCCTCCGCTCCGAAACAGGCTCGGGCGCATCGCGCACTGGACGCACGGAGCTTGAGACGATCATGCAGTTCCTGCGCGCCGATGACGAACTCGTCGTCCTGCGTCTCGATCGGCTCGGTCGCTCCACACGCGATGTTCTCAATCTGGTTCATGAACTCGACCAGAAGGGAGCCTCATTGCGGGTGCTTGAGCCGGAGGTGACGACGGCCGGAAGCATGGGGCGGATGGTGATCACCATTCTGGGCATGGTCGCGGACATGGAACTGACGTTCATCAAGGACCGGCAGCGCGCCGGGATCGAGGCGGCGCGCGCCGAAGGCGTCTACAAAGGCCGGAAGAAAAACATCGATGACGATGAAATCCGACGCCGGATCACCGCCGGCGCGAGCAAGGCCAGCGTCGCGCGCGACCTCAAGATCTCAAGAATGACCGTCTATCGGGCGCTTGACGTCATTCCTTCAAGGATCGGGCTGCCGGAAAAGCCGCCTTCTGTCACCATCGCCCTGCATCTGACCATCGAGAACTTCAACAAGCATGGTCGTGGCAGAAAGCCCGCTCGCGAGCGCATTGAGGCGATGCTGGAGCGGGATTACCAGATGCAAAAGACCGGGAACTGCGATTACACGCTGACCGTCGCCTATGATCAGGGTGCCGATGGCGTCAGCCTCGATGATGAGATCGCATCTCTCCAGACAGAGATGTTCAACATCGCAGAGAGCTACAGGTGCTCGATCGAGACCGATGTTTACGAGATTGGAGGACAAGAGCGAGCCTGGTAGATCGCCATGTTCAATCTTTGTTCTTCAACATGGCCAAAATCGCAGCTTCGGGCCGACTGGGCCAGTTAGCCAGATCGCCGTTAGCGGCCACTTCCATTGCCCCCAGCACGGCCATGTCGATATGGCCGCCACGGATCATCGCGAAACTGTCGGCCGAAGAGAAGAAGCTCGACGTCGGCAATGCGGTGATGGTCTGCTTGCCGGCATTGATCAGGTCGGGATCGGCCCCGCCCGCATAGGGGAAAGGCCCGATTCCCAGCATGCCATTCTCGCTCTGGAGCGTGACGTTGACGCCATCGGGCAGATGGTTGGCCACCAGCGTCGGGATGCCGATGCCAAGATTCACATAATAGCCGTCACGCAGTTCCTGCGCGGCGCGGGCCGCCATCTGATCACGGGTCCAGCCCATTATACCGTTTCCCTTTCGCGGACCGTCAACTGCTCGATCCGCTTTTCGTTGATGGTGCTCAGCACAATGCGGTCGACATAGATGCCGGGGGTGTGGACACAGTCAGGGTCTAAGCTCCCTTCGGCCACGATCTCTTCGACCTCGACCACCGTGACCATGCCCGCGGTCGCCATGTTCGGGTTGAAGTTGCGCGCCGTCTTGCGAAACATCAGGTTGCCCGCCGGATCTGCCCGCCACGCCTTGATGATCGAAAGGTCGGCGCGCAGCCATGTTTCGCGGATATAGTCCTCGCCCTCGAATGTCTCTACCGGCTTTCCTTCGGCAACGACCGTGCCGACGCCGGTCTTGGTGTAGAACGCCGGAATGCCCGCGCCGCCCGCCCGGATACGCTCGGCCAGTGTGCCTTGCGGATTCAGCTCCAGTTCCAGCTCGCCCGACAGATACTGGCTCTCGAACAGCTTGTTTTCCCCGACATAGGAGGAAATCATCTTCCGTACCTGTCGGCTTTCCAGCAGCGTCCAGAGGCCGAAGCCATCTGCGCCGGCGTTGTTGGAGATGACGGTCAACTCCTTCACGCCGCTTGCGCGTACTTGCGGTATCAGGCTTTCGGGATTGCCCGACAGGCCGAAACCGCCTGACATGATTGTCATCCCGTCAAACAGCAGGCCGGAAAGGGCGGAGGCAGGGCTATCGTAAATCTTGCTGGTCATGACACGGTGTCCGAGCCGGGCGCGGGGACGAGATCGAAATTCCATTCGATCGCCGTAAACGGGTTTGTCACGCCAAATGCGGCGGCAGCGGACGCATCGTCGCGGGGAATGATATCGACGACCAACGTATCCTTGACCCCAAACACCGCGTCCTGTTCGAGATAGGGGCAGTCGGACGCGAAGATATGCGTCACCACCTGGTCATATCCCGGCGCGGTAACGATGAAATGGATATGCGCTGGCCGATTGGGATGACGGCCGAGAGCGCCGAGCAGCTTGCCGACCGGGCCATCGTCCGGGATCGGGTAGAAGCGGGGCCGCGCGGTGATGAAGCCGTATCGGCCTTCCGCGTCGCTGGTGAACAACCCGCGCAAGTTCCAGCGCGGCTGCTGATCCGGTTGCTGGACGTCATAGAAGCCGTCCTCGTTGGTCTGCCAGACATCGATCTTTGCGCCGACGATGGGACGTCCTTCACCATCGCGCACCTGTCCGCGCACCACCAGCGGTATGCCGCGTTCGTCCAGCCGGATGTCGGCACCGTTCGGGTAGTGCGGGGCGCCCTGGACATGGAAGGGGCCGAGCACGGTATTTTCGGTTCCGCCTCCACCTCGCCGATGGTTGATCGTTTCGACCAGCATCGACACGCCAAGAACGTCGGACAGCAGCACATATTCCTGCCGCCAGTCGGTGCACATCCGCCCGGTCTCCGAAAGGAACTCGATCGCGGTTTCCCATTCGTCATGAGTCGGTTCGACCTCTTTAACGAAAGAGTGAAGGTGGCGGACTGCTGCTTCCATCACGGTGCGCAAGCGTGGACCGGTTGATGGCCCGATGCGTGCATTTACGGCCTCCGCCGATCCCTCTTCGGTGAACAGGGGGAAAACCTGAGGGGCGGTGTTTTCCGATGGCGTTTCGTTGGTGGTCACGGATGGTCTCCACAGATCGGGAAGTCGATTGCAGGCAAAGCAATGGGGCTGCCGTCCCGTCTAAGCGCGGGGAGCATCCCCCGCCCAAGCGCGTTCGAGCAGCCCGCGTATCCCCTGTTCTTCGAGGGTTCGGGGGTTTGGATAGCGCGCCTGCAGTGCCGCCACCGTTGCGTGATCAACGCCGTCGCGCGGCATGCCCAGCGCCGCAAGCGACGACGGCGCTCCCAGTCGCACGGCCAGATCGCGCAGAATGGTGGCGGGATCTTGGCCGAGGACTGCGCGCAACTGCTCGGTCGCCTTGGGTGCCGCCGGCAGGTTATAGGCGAGCGCATGGGGAAGCAGCACCGTGTGCAATTCGGCATGGGGCAGGTCGAAAATGCCGCCCAGCACATGCGCCAGCTTGTGATGCAGGGCCATGTCGACGCTGCCCAGACATGTGCCGCAAAGCCAAGAACCGCGCAGCGCAAGATCGCGCGCGGCTGCGTCGCGCGGGTTGGCCGCAATGCTTGGAAGCGCTTCGACAAGCGTGCGGATGCCTTCCTGCGCCATCATGGCGATAATGGGGCTGACCTCAGCCGAGTAGAGCGCTTCGGCGGCATGGGCGATGGCGTTTATGCCGGATGTGACCGACATCGCGGTGGGCAGCCCGTACGTCAGGCTCACATCGTAGATCACGGTTTCCGGCAGCACGTCGGGCGATCGGAGAGTCGTCTTCTTGCCGTCCCTTGTCTCGCCGAGAATCGACGTCATCTCCGAACCCGCATAGGTTGTGGGAATGACGATCTGGTCCAGCCCGGTGCGCAGCGCCAGTGCCTTGCCCAGACCGATGGTCGAACCGCCGCCGATCGATACCAGTCCATCGGCACCATGATCCGCCAATAGGGAAAGTGCCCTTTCGGTAACTTCAACCGGCGTGTGCATCGTCGCCCCGTCGAACAGGGTGCATCCGCGTTCGCCCAGCAGGTCGAGTACGGCCTTGCCCTGATCGACTTGCTGCGGCGTCGTCAGCACCAGCGCCCGTTTGAAGCCAGATCGTTCCGCTTCCTCTGCGACGCGGGGCAGGGTGTCATGGCCAAAGATGACGCGACCGGGAAGGGCTGTGTGGACGAAGCCGATCATGCCGGAACCACTGCCGCAGTGTGGTGCCCAAGCAAGTGTCGGACGAGCTGCGCCGGATCATCGGGAAGTGCATCACCCCGCCATGCGACAATCTGGTCGGGCCGGATCAGCGCCATGCGCCGCTCATAGAGCGCGGCGAGGCCTTCGTCCGGCAGCAGCACGATATCGAGCTGCTGACCGACCAGCGCAAAGGCAGCGCGCAGCGCATCTGTCGCCCCATCGGGTGATGCAAGCACGAGCAACGTCCATTCCGGCCCGAACCGGTCGTACAGGCTAGTTCCATCAGGCAGCCACGCATGAGGGGGGCGTCCGCCGGGTAGAGCGGTCGGCTGATAGACGTTCATCTGGTCAGGCGGGCGCGCGGCATCCTCGCATGCAATCACGGGTGAACCGTCATAGCGGCCGCCAAAGGTGATGCCCGGAATATTGAACTCACGGCGCGCATGGGCCTCAAGATAGACTCCTGCTTCCTGCCGGGCCAGATCGCCTTCCGGCCCGTCCTGCTCGATCAGCGGTGATGGCACGAACTCGCCAATGGATCGCGCCAGTTCGCGGGCATAGCCGGTGTTGCGGGTAGCGATGCGGCGGCGCTCGATATCGTAGCTTTCGAGCAGCGTCTGTCCAGCTTGACCGCGCGCTGCAGCGGCAAGTTTCCACGCCAGATTCACCGCGTCCTCAACTGCCGTGTTGTAGCCGTTGCCACCAGCAGGCGTGAACAGATGGGCGGCGTCTCCGGCGATCCACACCCGGTCCCGGCCGAGTGATTCGGCCACGAGGCAGTGGCCAGCGATCCAGACGCCGGTTTCCAGAATCTCGAAATCGATTGGCCGGCCGGTGGCCTGCGTGAAAAGTTCGGTTACGAAAGCCTTGTCGAGAGGGCGTTCCTCTTCCTCGGTCCGTAGCTGGGTATTGAAGAAGAACTCGCCGTTGCCATCCACCGCAGCCAGCCATCCCCTGCGCTGCGTGTTGAACGCCCAATACATCCAAGCACGATCATGCCCCGTTTCCGCGTAGAAATCCTTGGCGCGCAAATAGACTGCAGCCATTCGGCCACCGAAGAAATCGCGCTGGACGCCGCTTTCGCCCACCATCTGGATTCCGAGTGCGCGGCGTATCTGGCTGCGCGCGCCATCGGCCCCCACCAGATAGCGCGCATGGATCGTCAGCGCTTCGCCACCCTTGGTCGGTTCGACTTTGGCGGTCACGCTATCCACCGCTTCTGCAAAAGAGGTTAGCCTGTGGCTGTGCATCATGCGCACGCTCGATTGATTGCGGGCGTGCCGCAGCAAGGCCTCTTCGACAAACTTCTGCGACACCCGATGGGGAAGCTCGGCAGCGCTCCATGAGCCTGCCATGCTGCGCACGGAGGCCTGCGCCTCGTGCGCCGAGGGGAGGCGGAACCGCGCCAGCTCGCGATCAGCGTAGCGGGTGAAATAGGCGATGTCGGTGGGATAATCGGAGGGTAGGCCCAGCGCGCGTACCTCATCGGCAAAGCCCAGGCGCCGATAATGCTCCATCGTGCGTGCCTGGGTGGCGTTCGCCTGGGGGTTGCGTGCCGTTCCCGGTTTGGCGTCGATCAGGATGGTGTCGACCCCGCGGCGGCCCAGTTCGATCGCGAGCATCAGGCCGCATGGTCCTCCGCCGACAATCAGGACTTCACACGATGCTTGCACGACATTTGCCATATCGCCTCTCCTTATCCTCAAAAATACGTTAGACTTGAAAATAGTCAAGCCACCTTACTAAATTGGTGATCCGGAGGAATATTGAATCGTGATGGACGGCGATCAGGCATGGCGGCGGCAGAATATGGGGCGTCTGCTCAATCGGGCCATTGCCCGGTTTGAAGGCCGGGTGTTCGACCTGTTGCATCAGCAGGGCTATACGGCGGTTCGCACGAGCCATATCGGCCTGACACGCAATCTGGACCTGGACGGGACTGCGATCACCGAGCTGGCCCGCCGCGCAGCCATGACGAAACAGGCGATGGGCGAACTGGTCGTGCAGTGTGAAGCGATAGGCCTGGTGTTCCGCGAAACGTCTGCGGAAGATGCGCGGGTCAGGATCGTCCGGTTCACGGCGGAGGGCCGTCAGTGGCTGGAGGCGTTTCGAGCTGCGATCGAACAGGCCGAATCGGAAGCCAGGCAGGGGATCGGAAGCGCGGCGTTCACGGAGATGATCGGCGCACTGCGGACATATCTGGCAGACGGGTGCGAAATCTAGATGGGGTCGGACCGAAGCGATTGCGCAAGTTCTTCGCGCGCAAGCGACAGCATGGCGGTCAGGTGATCGCGCGTGGCGGTATAGCGTTGAAGCGGAACGGGTATGGAGAGCCCGTACCAGTGGCTGGATGCATCGCGCAGGACGAAGCCGATCGCGCAGATGCCTTCGGAATGTTCTTCCTCGTCAAAGCCGAAGCCGGTTTGCGCGGTCTGTTCCAGGCTGGCGAGAAGCGGACCGATTTCGGTCAGCGTGTGCGGCGTCCGCCGCTCGTAGCTGGTTCCGATCAACGCTTCAATTTCGGCGCGCTTCATGCGCGCCAGGAACGCCTTGCCGACCGACGAGCAGTGAAGCGGAAACTGGTCTCCGACATGCGAAACTGCCGCGAGTCGGTGCTGACCGGGAATCTGGTCGATGAATAGGACGCCACGACGGCGAATGGTCGCAAGATCGATGGTCTCCTGCGTCTGCTCCGAAAGCTTGGTCATGATCGGTCGCACGCGCGTCGCCAGAGCCGGCATCATCGAGGAGGCGAGTCGCAAGATTTCCGGCCCGAGCGTTATCTGCCCTGCAGCGGCACCGGACATTACCAAACCCTCGGATTCGAGCGCATAAACCAGGCGCTGTACAGTGGACCGTGCCATTCCGACCTGCTTGGCTATCTGGCCCAGACTGAAGCCGTCCTGAGAACTGGCCAGCGCCCGCATGATCGCCGCCGAGCGCGCTACGACGCCCGGTCCTCCCTTTTCATCGCTGTTTGCCATCGAAGCCTCTCTGCAATTCACTTTGTGCTTTGTCCACTGTTGACATGTCCACATAGCCTGGAATACCATATTCTCATACATAAAGTACCATATATCGGTACATCACGCTAGGAGAGTAGAATGCCCGGATGGGAAGAAGGCGATTGGCGCGATGAGACGCTATGCCAGTTCAAAGAGTCCAATTTGCTCAACAGCATGGGCCTTGAATTTTACGACCTGTCGCACCCTTGGGGCCTTGGACAGCCGTGCTGGCCCTATTTCGAGGACGTCAAGATCGAGCGCTTGCATGGCATGTCCCGATCGGGCGTGCTGACGCAGAAGATCACTACCGTCATGCATTCCGGGACGCATATCAATGCCCCGGCGCACGTGGTCCCGGGCACGCCGTTCATGGACGAAGTGCCGTTGCCCTATTTCTTTGGCACCGGTGTCGTGGTGTCGATCCCCAAGAAGAAATGGGAAGTGATCACGGCGGAAGACCTGGAGAATGCGCGTCCGCAGATCCGAGAAGGCGACATCGTGATCGTCAACACCGGCTGGCATAAATATTACGGCGATAACCGCCATTATTACGCCTACTCGCCGGGCTTCTACAAGGAAGCGGGCGAGTGGTTCGTGCAGAAGAAGGTCAAGATGTGCGGGTCGGACACCCAGGCGCTCGACCATCCGCTGGGCACCGCGATCGGCCCGCACGGCACGGGCGCGCCGCATGGCCTCATCCCCCAGGTCAATATCGAATATGAACAGTTGACCGGCCGCAAGGTGATCGAGGATTTCCCTGAGTGGGAACCCTGCCACAACGCGATCCTGTCGGCGGGCATCTGCGGGTTCGAGAATGTCGGTGGCGATATCGACAAGGTAACCGGCAAGCGCGTGACCTTCGCCGCCTTCCCGTGGCGCTGGAAGAAGGGCGATGGCTGCATCGTCCGCCTTGTGGCGATTGTCGATCCTACCGGCAATTTCCGGATCGAAACCGGCAAGGACAACGACTGAGCACTCTTCGCGCGTGGCGGCCCTGGGGCTGCCACGCCGATGGAGCATAAACCGGCAGGCAGCCGAAGATCGAGAGGATCGGACATGGAAGTCGTGCGCCTTGCAGACGCCAAAACCTATATTGCGCCGAAGCATTACGACATGCGGTCGCTTCGCCTGCAGGGTCTTGAGGCCAGCGGCGCAGACTTCGCCTGGACGGGCCTGTCCTACTTCCTGCCAGGTGGCGGCGCCGAAATGGACGCAGGACCGCTGGGGAAGATCTATGTCGTGATCGAGGGCGAAGTGACGATCGAACTGGGCTCGGGCGAGACGCAGGTTTTGGGCAAGCTCGACAGCTGCTTCATTCCCGGCGGCGAAGCGCGTGCCGTGCGCAACGACGGCAATATTATGGCGACCATGCTGGTAGTGATGCCTTCTCCGGTGAAAGCAGCATGAGCCTGCCCCGGATCGATACGGGAAGCCTGTTTGATGTCGCGGGCAAGTCGGCGATCATCGTCGGCGCGACGGGGTCCTTCGGAAAGGTGGTCTGCGCCACGCTTGGCAAGTCGGGTGCCCGGCTGGTCGTAACGGCCGGCAGCAAGGACGGACTCGCGACATTGACTGCTGAACTGGCCGAGGCCGGAATCGAAGCGGTTCCGGTCAACCGCCGCCCGAATACCGAGACAGACTGCGATGCGATCGTCGCGGCCGCAGTCGAAGCTTATGGCAGCGTCGATATCCTCGTGATCGCCTCGGGGATGAATGATGTCTCGCCGATCGTCGATATGGCGCCGGATCGTTTCCAGAAGGTAATGACGGCGAATGTCGATGGCGCCTGGTTGATGGCGCGCGCGGCGGGAAAACGGATGATCGAGCAGGGCAGGGGCGGGAAGGTGGTATTTACCTCGTCGGCGCGCGGCAAGCTTGGCCATCCGGCGGGATATTCGGCCTATTGCACCTCCAAATCGGCGATCGACGGCATGACCAAGGCGCTGGGCTGCGAATGGGGCAAGTACGGGATTACCGTCAACGCGATCGCGCCAACGGTATTCCGTTCTCCGGTCACGGCCTGGATGTTCGAGGATAACGACAACGCCACGAACGTGCGCAACGGTTTCCTTGCCCGCGTGCCGATCGGCCGCCTCGGCGAGCCGGAGGACCTTGCGGGGCCGCTGCTTTTCCTTTGCTCCAGGGCGTCCGATTTCCACACGGGCCACATCGTCTACGCCGATGGCGGCTATACGGCGGGATGATGATGCGCATCGGGATCATCGGCGGCGGGTTGATGGGAGCCGGCATCGCGCAGGTTTTCGCCGCAGCTGGCCATGCGGTGACGGTCCATGAACCGGACGCTGCCGCGCGCGGTACGCTGGTCGAACGGGTGCGCCAGGGGCTGGCGCAGCTCGGCGACGATCCGACGTTTGCAGAGCGTGTTACGCCCGTGGAGCATCTGGCCGAGGCCGTAGCGGACGCCGGCTTCGTTACGGAGGCCGCCCCTGAGAAGCTGCCGCTCAAGCGCGCCATCTTCGCGCAGCTTGTTGAGGCGGCGCCGGCGGATGCGATCCTCGCCAGTAATAGCTCCGTCATTCCATGCGGCGCGATTGCCGAAGGGTTGCCGACGGCGCACCGGATCGTCGGGACGCACTGGTGGAATCCGGCGACGCTGGTGCCGCTGGTCGAGGTGATCCAGGCCCCGGGCACGAGTGAGGAAACAGTCGCCCGGACAATGGAGCTCCTCGCCTCCGTCGGGAAAAGGCCGGCCCATATTCGCAAGGATTTGCCCGGCTTTGTCGCCAACCGTTTGCAGCATGCGCTGTGGCGCGAAGCGATCGCGATGGTCGCAGAGGGTATTTGCGATGCCGCCACGCTGGACGATTGCGTTAAGCACAGCTTCGGCCTGCGCCTTCCGGTGCTGGGGCCGCTGGAGAATGCCGATCTGGTCGGTCTGGACCTGACGCTCGATATCCATCGCACGATCATGCCCGAACTCGACCGGCACGACCGGCCGCACGAATTTCTCGAACAGCAGGTCGCGGAAGGCAGGCTGGGGTTCAAGAGTGGCGAGGGATTCCGAACATGGAGTCCCGAGGCGATCCAGGCGGTGCGCGCACGGCTTGTACGCCATCTGCTCGATGCGCGGAGCGTGGGAACATGAACGGCCTTGCCGGGGCAACATTTTCAGGGATTAGTTGAGCATCATGGCGTCAAACAAAGTCATTATCACCTGTGCCATCACGGGCGGAATCCACACCCCGACCTTGTCGGACGCGCTGCCCTACACGCCTGCCGATCTGGCGCGACAGGCCATCGAGGCTGCCGAGGCTGGCGCCGCGATCCTGCACATCCACGCGCGCGATCCCGAAACCGGCGCGCCGACCGGCAGCCCCGATGTCTATCGCCAGTTCCTGCCGGTCATCAAGCAGGGCACCGACGCGGTCATCAACCTGACCACCGGCGGCAGCCCCGACATGACGCCGGAGGACCGCCTGGCCGGCGCGCTCGCATTCTCGCCCGAAATGTGTTCGCTCAACATGGGATCCATAAACTTCGCGTTCCACGACATGGGGCGCAAGGTGGAGAATTGGAAATTTCCATGGGAAAACCAGTACATCCTCGACTCCGAGAAGTTCATCTTCCGCAACACCTTCGCCGACATCCGCCGCAACTACGAGCTTCTGGCCGATCACGGCACCCGGTTCGAACATGAATGCTATGATGTCGGGCATCTCTACAACCTCGCCTATTTTCTGGATCGGGGATTGGTGAAGCCGCCGTTTTTCGTTCAGATGATCTTCGGCATTCTGGGCGGCATCGGCGCCGATCTTGAAAACCTGGTCTTCATGAAGGGGACGGCAGACCGTCTGTTCGGGCGCGACAGCTATCAGTGGTCGGTACTGGCGGCGGGGCGTTACCAGATGCCCTTCATTACCCAGGCGGCACTGCTGGGCGGAAACGTGCGTGTCGGACTGGAAGACAGCCTGTTTATCGAGCGAGGGAAGCTTGCCGTGTCGAACGCGCAGCAGGTGCAGAAGGCCAAACGCATCCTGGCCGAAATGGGGCTGGAGCCGGCCACCCCCGACGAGGCGCGCGAGATGCTCGGCCTCAAGGGCGGTGATGGGGTCAATTTCTGAACAATAAAAGTTTCGTTAGGAGAAGATCATGAGCGAAGGCGCATTCACGACGGCGGAATTGCTGACCCGTCACGCCGACAACGGTCCCAAGATTACTGTCGGTTATGGCAACAAGGCCTGTGATCCGCCGAACCCGCGCGAAGAGCGGGTCGATGGGATGCGCATCCTCCGCGATGTGTCGGTGCCGATGCGCGATGGCGTCAAGCTCTATGCGGATGTCTATTTGCCCGCCGACGCTGCCGACGACGCGGAACTGGGCGTGATCGTTTGCTGGGCGGCATTCGGCAAGCACGCGACCAATTCCAAATTGCCCGAAGCTATGAACGTCGCGCCGGGCCTGATTTCGGACCACACCGGCTGGGAAGCGCCCGATCCCGCGTACTGGACGCAACATGGCTATGCCGTCATCTACCCGGATCCGCGCGGCACATGGAACAACGAGGGCATCTATTACAATTTCGGCGATGTCGAGCGCAGCGACATGTACGACCTTTGCGAATGGGCGGGTGTCCAGTCGTGGAGCAACGGCAAGGTCGGCTACATCGGCGTTTCCTACCCGGGCGTGGTCTGCTGGCAGATCGCCGGGTTGCAGCCACCGCATCTGGCCGCGATCATTCCCTGGGAGGCATGGTCCGATGGCTATCGCGAATTCGCCTATCACGGCGGCATGCGCGAGACCGGCCACACCGCACTGATCGATCAGGTCATGCGCTGGCCAAACAAGACCGCCGAGGACATGAACGCGAACTTCGACGCGCATCCCTTCGACGACGGGTTCTGGAAGTTCAAAAACCCCGACATCAAGTCGGTGCAGGTTCCCGCCCTGGTCGGCGCGAGCTGGTCGGATCAGGGGCTGCATACCAAGGGCACGATCAACGCGTGGCGCAATATCGCCTCAAAGGACAAGTGGCTGCGCGTGCATGGCCGCAAGAAGTGGGAGCAGTACTACGCGCCCGAAAATGTCGAGTTGCAGCGGGCCTTCTTCGATCGTTTCCTGCTGGGTCGGGAGGACCGCTTCACCGATCAACCGCTGATCACCATCGAGGTTCGTGAAAGCGCCTATGTCGGTGAAACGCGGGAAGAACGCGAATGGCCGCTGGCGCGTACCGCGTGGACGCCGATGTATCTGGACACCGCTGCACGCACGCTGGTTGGTGAAAAGCCCGCCACGGCGGGGGACGCGCGCTATGCCGCCGATGGTGACACGCCGCTGACCTTCGACCACAAGTTCGCGCAGGACACCGAGGTTACCGGGCCGATGAAGCTCAAGCTGTGGGTCGAGGCCGATGGGTCGGACGACATGGACTTGTTCGTGGCGGTCCAGAAGCTGGACAAGGCGGGCGATCCGGTGGGCTTCCCGTTCTTCGCCACGCATGTGGATGGCCCCGTCGCGCTTGGCTGGCTGCGCGCAAGCCACCGCGAACTTGATCCCGAACGGTCGACCGAGGCTGAACCTTTTCATCGCCATCAAAGCGAACAGCGCCTCGTGCCCGGGGAGATCGTGCCGGTGGAAATCGGAGTTTGGCCGTCCTCCACGCTGTTCCGCGCCGGTGAGACGCTGCGCGTCGTCATCAAGGGGAAGGACATCTACCGTTATCTGGACGACCCCGCGAGCAATTCGCACCTCAAGACCCGCAACGCCGGTACGCATATCGTGCATAGCGGGGGGGAATATGACTCCCACATCCTGCTGCCAATAATCCCAAAGGCTTGAATAGCTTAATTTAGGAGACGATAAATGTTGAAGGCGATGATTGCATCCTGCCGCCGGCCCACGCTGAGCCGCCCGGAGTTTTTCCACTACATGGCCAATGTCCATGCGCCCATGGCAACTTCACTGCCTGCGATCGCGGCGAACATCCTGCACGCCACGCAAAACCGGACGATGCTGCCTGAGGACAACGTTGATATCGCAACGCTGTACCGCCATGATAAGACCCGTGATTCCGTGGTGGAACTGTGCTTCGATAATTTGACCCGCATGATGAATATCATGGAGGATGAGGGATATCTTTCGACTATCCGGCCCGACGAAGAGAACTTCAACGACCTGACGCGTGCTCTTCTCGTCTTTCTTGATGAGGAAGAGCAGTTCTCTTCAACCAGCGAGGAACTGACGCACAAGACGTTCGACTACGTGCGTCGTCGTCGGGACATGACGCCGGAGGAATTCCAGGTCCAATGGGCCGATTATGGTCGTTCGCTGGCCAGCAACGATGCCTATCGCGCTCTGGCCAAGAAGCGCATCCACAATATCCCCACGGAGGGGCATCCTACAGCGATCATGCCGCCTCAGGACTTCGATGGCGTCGCCGCCACGTTCTTCGATTCATTCGCTGATGCTGATGCGCTCGTTCGTCAGGGCTTGGCAGACGGCGAGAAGAAGCTGGTGGATATCGGCGAGTGCCTCTCGATCGTAGTAGTGGGCGGACGCATCCGCATGTAAACCCGAACGGAGGCGCTTCGTGCGCCCCCGTTCCGATCAGCCGGTCGCTGACGAGGGGCCGGCCGATCACTAACTGCATTGATCGAAACCGGCTCCCCGGTCAGCCTAGGCATCAAGACTGCTGTATTTGATCTCGGCCGACCATGGGAAGATGCCGCACAAGTTCGCGCGCAGGGGCCGGCAGCAATCCCTTGGCGCGACGATAGATGAAAAACCGCCGTGCAAGTTCGAACTCCGCTATCCGGATTCGATGTACGCTTCCGGCGCTCAGTTCGTTGGTGAACAACGGGGTCGGCATCCAGCCGAGACGGCCCGTCCCGATGACGAACGATGCGATCGCATTGGGCGAACTGCTTTCTATATCGACAGCCGGCATTTCCATGCCCAGGCGGCGGACGATGTCCTCAAACAGGACGCGCGGCGTGGCGCCGAGCGGCGGCATCACCCAAGGCAATGACAGGACATCCGCGATGGAGACCGTGGAAGCTTTGGCAAGCGCATGGTCGTTGGCGCAGATGATGCTGTATGTGTCATCAAACTGGCATTCGCCGACCAGATGGATTTCGCCCTGCAACTCGACCTTGCCGCTGATCATCAGGTCGATCTGATTGCCGGTAAGGGCAGAGGCCAGCCGGTCATCGAGCGAGTCGGTCACCTGAACCAGCAGGCCGGGCGTTTCGTCCAGCATTCGGCGTACGGCACCTGGCAAGATCGAACGGGTTATGGCAGCCACCGCTCCGACCCGCGCGACACCGCGCTTCAAGCCGCGAATTGCCTGCAAGGAATCGCTGGCCTGGCGCATCTCGAACAGCAGTAAGCGGGCGTGAGGAACCAGCGCCTCGCCAGCAGGAGTCAATACTACCCCAGTCGGCAAACGCTGGAAGAGGTCGATGCCATGCATCTCCTCCAGCGCTTGTATCAGCCTGCTGAGCGCCGACTGGCTCATGTTCATGGCGATGGCGGCGCGGCCGATGCTGCGCGCTTCCACCACCTCCATGAACGCGCGCAATCGCCGCTCGGAAAAATCAATCATGTCAGTCCAATCGACCCCTGCGCCAAACGTCAACTGACTGCATTGTCACGGCTTAGAGGCCGTTTCGAAAGGGGTTGAGCGGCCGAGGTTCATGTGATTCCGGGAGTTTGCAGACATCTCGGAGACAGGCATGTGGACCCCGGCCACCCGCGCGCAGCATACGCGCGTGGCGAAGCGATACCAGACGGATTTGAGTGATGCGGAGTGGCGATTGATCGCCGCATTTCTGCCCGAGGCACGTTCGACCGGGCGACGGCGGGAATGGCCGATGCGCGAGATCGTGAACGCCATATTCTATGTGCTGCGCGGCGGGATCGCCTGGCGACTGTTGCCGAAAGACTTTCCTCCGTGGCAGACAGTCTACCGCTGGTTTGCCCTGTTGCGCGACGAAGCAGTGTTCGAGCGAATGAACCATGCTCTGGTGATGACCGACCGCGAACGGACGGGGCGCGAGGCCAGCCCGAGCGCGGCCATTATCGACAGTCAGAGCGTCAAGACCACGGAAAGCGGCGGCCCACGGGGCTATGACGCCGGCAAGAAGATCAAGGGGCGCAAGCGACATGCCCTGGTCGATACCGATGGCAGGGCGCTGCTGGTCGAACCTCACACCGCCGATGTCCAGGATCGTGATGGCGGTGGTGCAGTGCTGCAAATATCACGCGGCCTGTTCCCGTTCATCGAGAAGGTCTGGGCCGATGGCGGCTACAACCATGAGCGCGTCACGCAGGCTACCAGCATCACCGTTGAAATCGTCAGCAAAATCACCGGGCAGACCGGCTTCGTCGTCCTGCCAAGGCGCTGGGTCGTTGAACGCTTCTTCGCATGGATCAACCGAAATCGCCGTCTCGCCAAGGACGTCGAGGCAACCCTCAAGTCCGCCGCAGCATTCCTCTACGCCGCCGCTGCCATGCTCATGATCCGCAGACTGGCGCGATCAGCGTGAGTTTCGAAACCGACTCTTAGCGCTTGACCAGAATTATCTCAGTATAATCATAGCTGAGGGCAAAGGTGCCGTCCACCGCGCGGTTGTAGCGCTCGAGTATTTCGTACTGCTTCTGCCTGTATTCAGCGCGCTGCGCATCGTCTTGCAGTGATGCGAAACGGGCTATTGTCGGGCCGTGGAATTGCGTCCCAAGATCAAGATAATCGTCGATCGTCGCATAAGTGGCTTCGAAATTGCTCTGTCGAATGCGGACATCGCTGACGCGATCGCCAACGATATTCGCAAGATAGGGGCCGCGGGTTATGTAATAGGCAGGGTTGATATGCCGACCTTCGGGTATCGCATTGTTATCGCGGCCCAGATGATAGAATTCGGTCGGCATGCTGGGTTCGGCCCAGGCGACGATGCCGATCTTTCCACCGGGCCGCAGGACGCGCAGGCATTCGTCGATCGATTGCTGGTGGTCGGGGAAGAAGCTCAACCCAAGTGTGGAGAGAACGACGTCGAAGCGGC
The DNA here is from genome assembly GCA_000016765.1 of Rhizorhabdus wittichii RW1. Classification (NCBI taxonomy): domain Bacteria; kingdom Pseudomonadati; phylum Pseudomonadota; class Alphaproteobacteria; order Sphingomonadales; family Rhizorhabdaceae; genus Rhizorhabdus; species Rhizorhabdus wittichii. The sequence continues at coordinate 164,903 of CP000701.1, read as the reverse complement.
CATCGTCGTAGGGAAGGCCCTGAATGGCGTCGCCATGATCGTAGGTGATCGAATCCAGACCCTCAGCCTCGCTGCGCAGACGCGCCCGCTCCAGCAGCGGAGGGGCGATGTCGATGCCGGTGACGACAGCGCGACGGCGGGCGGCGGCGATCGCGCTGTTACCGGTTCCGCAAGCGATGTCGAGGACCTGCTGGTTTGCGCGCACGTCCATATTCGCAACCAGTAGTTCGCTGACGATCTGATGCTCGACCGCGATGCGGTGATAATCGCCCAAGCTCCAGATGCGCTGCATCGGCGAAGGGGATTGGCTGCTGGCACTCGTCATCGTTTTTGCCTTCTCATTCTGCCGCGAGTTTGATGTCCAGCGGTTCAAAGACCTTGGTAGGGTTGAGGATGTTCAGGGGATCAAGCGCCGACTTCACCCGCCGCATCAGCGCAATTTCTGCCTCGCTTCGCGAATAGGCGAGATAGGGCCGCTTGAGCAGTCCGATGCCGATCTCTGCCGAGATCGATCCACCCCAGTCTTGCGTGCATTCGTAGATGACCTGTTCGATCTCGTGTTCGGGAAACGGACGTTCCTCGACCGTGACGAACATGTGAATGTTGCTGTCAGCCAGATGGCCGAAATTGTACATCCGCGCCGACGACCAGCGCTCGCGGCATCGGCGTTCGCACTCGTCGAGAAAGGCCGCGATCCTTCCGGTCTCGATGCTGATGTCGAACGCAACGAGCGGCGCCAAAGCGCCGTCCAGTTCACCCGACATATCGCGGATTGCCCAGAAGCGGTCGGCTTCGCCGATCGATTGTGCCAAAACCACGTCACTCACCTCGCCCGCCTCAATGGCCGAACCGATCACGGCCTCGAAATGCTCGCCGTCCTGCTCAGGATCGGTGCCCATCATTTCCAGCAGGACATAAGCGGCGTGTTGACCGGCGAAGGGGCGGCGATGGTTGCCTTTGTCCAGCGCCGCTTCGAAAAAGCTCGGCCACATCACTTCGAAGCTCGACATCGTGTCAGCCAAGCCCGCCCGCATCCGGCGCAGAAAGGCGTAGACGTTGTCGAAATCGTCGAACGCGCACAGGGCGGTCGCCGTGGAGCGCGGCTTGGGGAACAGTCGCAGCACGACTTTGGTAACAACGCCCAGAGTTCCTTCGCTGCCGATGAAGAACTGCTTGAGGTCGTAGCCCACGTTGTTCTTGAGCATCTTGTTGAGCGTCGTCACGATCGTACCGTCGGCCAGAACGACTTCCATGCCCAATACCAGATCGCGCGTCATCCCGTAGCGCAACACCCGGTTGCCGCCAGCATTGGTGGCCACGTTGCCGCCGATCAGGCACGAGCCGCGCGATCCGATGTCGAGCGGATAGAGGAGATCTACCGCGTCGGCGGCTTCCTGAATCGCCTGAAGTGGAACGCCGGCTTCGACAGTTATCGTGCCGGCTGTCGCGTCGAGTTCGAGGATCTCTCGCATCCGGTCGAGCGACAACAGGACCGCGCCATCGATCGCGGTGGCACCACCGACCAGCCCGGTCAGCCCACCTTGCGGCACGACCGGCGTTCTGGTTTCAGTACATGCAGCCAGTACCGCTGATACTTCCTGGGGTGTGCGCGGGCGTACCAGCGCGACCGGCTTGGTGCCGGGTTCAGCCGGGACGTGCCAGTCACTCATGTGACGGCTTTCAATCTCGTCTGCCAAAGTGACGGACGCTTCGCCAAGTCGTTCGCGCAGCAGTTCGATGATGTCGGCCATCCCCTGAAATCCCTCCTCTGTACTTCTGACGCCGTCGCCTCATGCGGGGGCGTACGGCCTGAATGTGTGCAGATCATTTGTATCCTGCCGCTGTGTTGATCCAATGCGGATTTCGGCCAGCCTCATGCCGTATCCGCATGTCGCGACGGTTGGCGCATGGCCATGCGCGATGCGTATGGCTGCTGCCAAACTTCGCGTTGGACCTTGTACGGGTCAGCCGAGCATATTTCCTGCAACATAATCATGTCGGCAGGATCATGCCTGTGTTGGGGACGTAATTACGCATGACTAGTTCACTCATTCAGAACACTGCCTCGACTCCAGCAGCATCAACCGTCCGCGACGTCACGCTTGACCTGATGCGGTCGCTGGGAATGACGACAATCTTCGGCAATCCGGGGTCGACCGAATTGCCGATGTACCGTGATTTCCCCGATGATTTCCGTTATGTACTCGCGCTTCAGGAATCGGTCGTATTGGGCGTGGCGGATGGCTATGCGCTGGCCACAGGCAATGCGGCGTTCATCAATCTGCACTCTGCCGCGGGCTTGGGCCACGCACTGGGCAACCTGTTCACCAGCTATCGCAATCAGACGCCTCTGGTGGTCACCGCCGGGCAGCAATCACGGTCCATTCTGCCTTACGAACCGTTCCTGTTCGCCGAACGGGCGACGGAGTTTCCCCGGCCCTATGTAAAGTGGAGCTGTGAGCCCGCCCGCGCCGAAGACGTCCCTGCTGCCATCGCGCGCGCTTATTATGTGGCCATGCAGCCGCCTTATGGTCCGACTTTCGTTTCGATTCCGGTCGATGACTGGGACCGCCCCTGTCCGCCCCTGGCCACGCGGGATGTCCATGCGCGCTATGCGGGCGACCCTGCGGTCCTTGCCGAGGCTGCCCGTGCGATGGCAGCAGCCAAAAAGCCCACGATCGTTGTGAACGGTGGTGTGGCGCGTGACGGCGCATGGGATGGTGTGATCACCCTGGCCGAGCGCCACCAGGCGCCTGTATGGGTCGCCCCTCTCTGCGGTCGCAACAATTTTCCAGAGGACCATCCGCTGTTCGCGGGCTTCCTGCCCGGCGACCGCGCGGCAATCGTCGCCCGCCTTGGTGAGACCGACTTCATTCTCACGCTGGGCGGGCCACTTTCCACCTACCATGTCGATGGAGAGGGCCCGCATATTCCTGAAGGCGCTCATATGATCCAGCTGGTCAATGACCCGGTCGCGGCAAGCTGGGCGCCGGTCGGCACGTCGATCGTCACCGACACCGCTGTCGGGGTCGCGGCGTTGCTGGCGGGACCGGAACCAGCCGCGCGATCCGCGCCGCCGCGTCGCCCGGCGCCGCCGGCGCTCGATATGGGCGGCGCATTTACCGACGCCCATCTGATGGAGCGGCTGGCCGCCTTGCGCCCGGCGGGAAGCGTGATCGTGGAAGAGGCGCCCGGTTCGCGCGGAGCGATGCAGGCGCGCCTGCCGATCATCGATCGCGACACCTTCTACACCGGGGCCAGCGGGGGGCTGGGCTATGGCTTGCCGGCGGCGGTCGGCATGGCGATGGGGCGTCCGGGCGAAAAGATCATCGCGCTGATCGGCGACGGCTCCAGTTCCTATTCGATCCAGGCGCTGTGGACGGCGGCGCAGCAGAAGCTGCCGATCAGCTTCGTCATCGTCAAGAACCGGCGGTACGAGGCGCTGCATCATTTCGGCCGTCATTTCGGGCTGGACCGCACCGTCGGTACGGAATTGCCCGACATCGATTTCTGCGCGCTCGCACGAGGCTACGGCGTCGAAAGCTTCGCCGCTGGGTCGCTTGAGGATATCGACGGAGCACTGCTCGCCAGCTTTGCGGCAAAAGGGCCGACGCTTGTCGAAGTCTCGGTCGCCTGAACTGTAAGAAAAGTATCTGGGAGAGATGGTTATGAATACAGAAACCCTGATAAAGCCGACCGGCAGCCTGGCGGCCACATTCGATCGGGCCAGCCCGCTTACCGGCCAGACAGTGAGCCAGGGCTGCGCGATGACGGTTGCCGACGCGACCGCGGCCTGCGACCGCGCGAGCGCCGCGCAGCCCGCATGGGCCGCGCTGGGACCGAACGCGCGCCGCAATATTCTCATGCGCGCGGCAGACCTGCTGGCCGAGCGCGGGCCAAGCATCATGGAGACGGAGACCAGCGAGGTCGGCGCGGGTGCGCCCTGGGCCAATTTCGATATTGCCCACGGTTGTGGCACTCTGCGCGAGGCGGCGGCGATGACGACTCAGGTCGGCGGGGAAACGATTCCGTCTGACAAGCCTGGCATGTTGGCGATGACGATCAGGACGCCGGTCGGCGTGGTTCTGGGCTTCGCGCCCTGGAACGCGCCGATCATCCTGGGCGTTAGGTCCTTCGCCATGGCGCTTGCTTGTGGCAACGCCGTGATCGTCAAGGCTTCGGAGCTCTGCCCGCGCACGCATGAAATGCTGATCGAAACCATGCACGAGGCTGGTGTGCCGGAGGATGTCCTGATCCTCGTCAACAACGCGCCAGCCGATGCGCCCGATGTTGTCGGCGCGCTGATCGCGCATCCCGCCATTCGCCGGGTCAATTTCACCGGATCGACGCGAACCGGAAAGATCATCGCCAAACTCTGCGCCGAGCAGATGAAGCCGGTGCTGCTGGAACTGGGCGGCAAATCGCCACTCATCATCCTGGACGATGCCGATCTGGACGAAGCCGCCTCTGCGGCGACATTTGGTGCGTACATGAATTCGGGACAAGTCTGCATGGCGACCGAGCGGGTGGTCGTTGACGAGTCGATCGCCGACGCCTTTGTCGACAAGTTCAAGGCGCGGATCGCGGGCCTCACGGCTGCCGATCCACGCGGCGGTCCCGTCGCGCTGGGCTCGCTCGTCGATCCGTCCGCGACGACCACCGTGTCACGCATTGTCGCGGATGCGACCGCCAAAGGTGCCGTCCTGCACGAGGTCGCCCCCGCGCAAGGCAACTATCTTTCCGCCGCCTTCGTCGATCGCGTAACGCCGGACATGGCGATCTATCACGAGGAATGCTTCGGGCCGGTCACGACAATTGTCCGCGTGAAGGGCGAAGCGGAGGCGCTGCGCGTCGCCAACGATACCGAATATGGTCTGTCCGCCGCCATTTACACGCGCGACATCGGACGGGGGCTGCGCCTGGCGGCGCAGGTCCAGAGCGGCATCTGTCACATCAACGGCCCGACCATTCACGACGAGGCCCAATTCCCCTTCGGCGGCATGAAGTCCTCTGGCTACGGCCGGTTTGGCGGCAAGGCGGGGATTGCCGAATTCACCGAGCTACGGCTCATCACAATCGGACTCGAGCCAGGGCAATACCCTTTCTGACAGCCCGCAAACCAATCCCGAGCGCGGCAAACGCGTCTATCAGGAGATGTCATGAACTATCATAAATATTGTATCGCAACGATGGCTGCGCCTCTCGCGATGTACGCCGCTCCGTCCTTCGCACAAGGGCAGGCGGTCGAGCCGCCACAGGAACAGGCAACGTCCGACACCCAGGTCGAGGAGATCATCGTCACCGCGCAACGCCGGGGCGAAAATCTTCAGAATGTGCCGATCGCCATCACCGCCCTGTCGGCGTCGCGTCTGCAGGCGACAGGCGTCCTGACTGCGCAGGATCTTTCCACGGTCACGCCGTCGCTGCAGATGCCGGCACAGGCGGGCTATCTGCTGCCCCGACTTCGTGGCATCGGCACGAGCGTCATCGGTCCGGGCATTGAAAATACCGTGGCCCTGTATGTGGACGGTGTCTACCAGGCATCGTCGCCCGCATCGATATTCTCGCTGACCGGGATCGAGCGGATCGAGGTGCTCAAGGGGCCGCAGGGGACGTTGTTCGGACGCAACGCCACCGGCGGACTGATCCAGATCGTGACGCGCGAGCCCGAACCCGGTTTCAGCGGAAACGGGGCGATCAGCTACGGTAATTACGACACGGTCTCTGCCGACGCCTATATCGCCGGTGGCTCCGACACGGTCCGTGTTTCGCTTGCCGGGCGCTATGCGCATCAGGGGGACGGTTTCGGTTACAATTTCGCCCGTGGCGAAGATGCCAATACGGTGAGGGACGATCTGGCGCTTCGCGGCAAGATGGTCTTCCTTCCCGCCGATGGTACGAAGGTGACTTTCAGCGCGGACTATGCACGCACAAGGGGCAGCTATCCAGAAGCCCGCATGTTCCCCGGCGCTCCCGCGCGCAATGATCCCAATCCGCCGTCCGGTCCCTTCGACACGAACAACAACACGCAGTCGATCAAGAGCCTGGATGCGGGCGGTGCCAGCCTGCGCGTCGATCAGGATGTCGGCGCCATCGGGTTGACCAGTATTTCGGCCTATCGCCGTTCTACATTCCATTCCGTCGTGGATCTCGACCGTACTCCCGCCAATCTGGTGTTCATCGACAACACTCAGCAGGACCGTCAGTTCAGCCAGGAGTTGCAGCTTCATTCGACAAGGGGGTCGACGATCGACTGGCTGGTCGGCGGCTATTATTTCTGGTCGAAAAGCGGCTTCGAGCCCAGCATCCTGACCAATTATCCGCCGACCGCTCCGGCGCCACGAACAGTGACGGTTGACGGCAATCAGTCGACGGAGTCGCTGGCTGCCTTCGGACAGCTGACGGTTCCGTTGACCGACCAGCTTCGGGCGACGGCAGGTCTGCGCTACACCACGGAGAAGCGCAGCATCGACACCGGCAGCATCGTGGCGCTGATCTCGGGGCCGACGCTGGCGACGGCGGCGCAGGACGACAGCCGACGCTACAACAAGCTGACCTGGCGCGCGGCGCTCGATTATCAGCCGACACCCGACGTGTTGCTGTATCTGTCCTACAACCGGGGCTTCAAGAGTGGCGGCTTCAACGTCACCACACCGGGCGCGGCGCCCTATGAGCCCGAGGTGTTGGACGCCTTCGAATTCGGAGCGAAACTGGATTTGTTCGATCGTCGGCTGCGGATCAATTCGGCGGTCTTCTATTATGACTATTCCAACATTCAGGTCGCGTATTTCATCGGCGCTTCGGGCGGCACGCTTGGTATCCGCAACGGGTCGTCCGCGACGGTCTACGGGGCGGATGTCGACCTTTCCCTGATCCTGGCGCCGGGGTTGACGCTACAGGGTGGGGCCAGCCTCATTCATGACCGCTTCGGCGATTTTCCCAACGCGGTGATCAACACCCCGCTTCCGGGCGGCGGCAACGCCAGCGGCGTTTTCCAGGCCAAGGGGAACCGGCTGCCGTTCACGTCGGATTTTTCGGGAAACATCGGGCTGGACTATGCGCGTGAGCTGTCTTCCGGAAAGCTGACCGCCAACGTCACGCTCTATTATAATGACGGCTATTATCCGGAAGCAGATAATATCCGGCGCGTCGACGGCTACGCCAAGCTTAACGCATCTTTGGGATGGCGGTTCGGCGAAAGCGGCGTGGGCGTACGCATCTGGGGGCGCAACCTGACCAACAAGGCCATTCCCACGTTCATCGGCTCCGTCGCCGCCGGTACGGGCATCACCTACGAGCCGCCGCGCACCTATGGCGCGTCGCTGACCGTGGACTTTTGATGACGGCGCGCGGCCCGGAGCAGGCGGACACGGAGGCAGCGGGCGGTCGGTGGAACCGCCCGGTGCTGGCGGTCTGCACGCTTATCGCACTGACCGAGGGGTTCGATCTGGCCAGCATCGGCGTCACCGGTCCCGGGCTGGCGGCGGAACTGGCGCTCGACAAGCGGGCGTTCGGCGTCAGCGTGACCGCCGTGATGCTCGGATTTTTCGCGGGCGCGACCCTCGGGGGGCGCTGGGGTGACCGGGTCGGTCGGCGGAACGCCCTGATCATCGGGATGGTGGTGGCAGCGTGCTTTTCGCTGCTGACGATCACCGTCACCAGCTTCGGCGCCCTGCTGCTGGTCCGCGTGCTGACGGGCATCGGGATCGGCATGGTCTATCCCAACATAATGGCGCTGGCGGCAAGCTGCGCCCCGCGCGAGAATGCGGCCAGCGCGGTCGCCATTTCTTCTAGCGGGGGTAGCATCGGATCGCTGGCGAGCGGAATGATGCTGGCGGTAGGGGGAGGCGCGCTTGGCTGGCGCGATTTCTTCGTCACCGGGGCGCTCGGCACGTTGCTGCTCGTGCCCTTTGTGCTCGCCATCGTGCCCAGACATATATCTTCAACCCCACGATCCGAGGCGTCGGCACCGATACGGGCCATCTTGTTCGGGAATGGAATGGCGATGACGACAGCCGCCATATGGACCATGAACTTCATCGTCTCGGCGCTATATTACATGATCGGCAGCTGGTTGCCGACATTGCTGGCCGCCCGTAATCTGCCGCCGGAAACCATCGGCATTTCGCTGGTCGTGCTTGCTCTTTCGGCTGTGGCCGGGGGGCTGCTGCTATCGACCGCCTATGATCGACGGCCGGGCCGTGGCGTCGTGCTGTCCGCATTCCTGGGAATGATGATCGCCTTCGCATGGCTGGCGCTCGCGCGCGCACCGAGCGGGGCGATGGTCAGCGTGGGCATGATCGGCGCCTTCCTCTTCGGCGGCCAGATGCTCGTCTACGCCATTTCCGCGCTATGCTATCCCGCACCGGTTCGCGGAGCCGGGCTGGGGTGGGCGCATGGTGCCGGGCGATTAGGCGGGATCGTCTCGCCACTCGTGATCGGCGTCGCGCTGCAGGCGGGTATCGGCCAGCAGGGCGTATTGCTCGGCGCGATTCCCCTGCTGCTGATCGCCGCTGCGGCGGCTGCGATCGTGGCGCGCAAGTCTGCTGCGGGCGCGCGACGCGCTGGCGATGCGGCCGGGCTGACTTTTCACAACCAACCAATCGAGCGAACCTGAGTATGAGGGAAGCGATATGACGCATGCAAATGAAGCCGCGAAAACGAGCGCTCTGATCGTTGGGGCAGGCAGCAGCGGCATGGCCGCCGCCCTCGAACTCGCGAGGCACGGTATCGTCCCGATGCTGATCGATGCTTCGCCCGAGGCGCAGCAGGAGTCGCGCGGCACGGGGTTGCAGGCGCGCACGCTTGAACTGCTCGACATGCATGGCGTGAGCGATCGGATCGTCGCGCTGGGCACCCCCATTCGGTCGCTGACTCAGTTCCGCGACGGTATGGAGATCGGTCGCGTGCACTTTGCGCTGACGCCCTCGCGCTTCGCCACCGCCCCGGCTTTGCCGCAGTACAAGACCGAGGGCGCGCTGCGGGAGCGCCTCGCCGAATATGGCGTGGTTCCGGAGTGGGGCCAGCGTCTCGTCAGCCTTGAGCAGGACGGGCAGGGTGTCCGAGCCGTGCTGGAAAGCGAGAACGGCGAGCGTGTCGTCCATGCCGATTATGTCATCGGTTGCGACGGGGCCCGAAGTACCGTCCGCAAGCTCATCAACCAGGTCTTCGAAGGTACATCCTATCCCGAAGGATGGGGACTGCTCGACGTCACGCTGGACTGGGATCTCTCGCCCGACGAAGTGCGTGTGTTCCGGATCGCAGGCAGCCAACAGCAATTCGTCGTCACGCCCTTTGGCGGGAACGCATATCGCGTCCAGGCCGATCACCGCCCGGAAGCGATCGCGCGCGAGGTGCCGACGATCGATGAGATGTGCGATCTGTTCCGGCGGCACACTGGACTTCGCGGTGAATTGAGCAATCCGCAATGGGCGTCGGCCTTCAACATCCATCGTCGTCAGGTGGTCAACTATCGGGACGGACGCGTCTTCCTGGCCGGGGATGCGGCGCATATTCACACACCGGCGGGCGGGCAGGGCCTGAATACCGGCATCCAGGACGGGCTGAACCTGGGGTGGAAGATGGCCCTGGTATTGCGTGGCGATGCGGACCCCTCGTTTCTCGATAGCTACGAAGAAGAGCGCAAGCCGGTCGCCGCGGGTGTTCTCGAACTGAGCGAAATTCTGGCGCGCACCCCGGAAGGGCTCTTCACCAATGCGCATTTCGATCCAGTGCAGGTCGCCACGCGCGTCGGTCAGTTGCTCGTCAACTATCGTGAAGGCCCGTTGGGGCAGAGCGCCAGGGGCGAGGGTCTTTTGCAGGCGGGCGATCGCATCCCGGATATCGAGATCGAGGGTGAGAGCCTCTATCGCAAGCTGGCCGGAGGCGGCTTTGTGGTCGTCCTGTTCGATGGTGCCGGGCCTGCGTCGCCAGCGGACGACGCTGCGCTGGTGCGAAAGTGGAGCATGGCGGCGGACGGAGCACTCGCGACCGCGCTCGGGGGAGCCCCGGGCGCCGTGGTGTTGCGCCCGGATGGCTATCTCGGCGTCGTCTTCGATGGCGATCCGGTAGAGGCGTTCGCTGCGGCCACGGCGTGGATAGACGAAGGGCTGAAGGCGAAGGTCGCAAGCCGGGAGAAGGTTCTTGGCTGATCAGACAATGACGACTGCGCAGGTCGCGGCCCTGCTGGACAGGTTGCAGGTGCTGGAAGCGCGCGCCGATATCACGGACTGTGTCTACCGTCTCGCGCGCGCGGGCGACCGGCTGGACCGCGCGCTCATGCAATCCGCTTTCGCGCCCGGCGCGACGGTGGATTATGGTGCATTGTTTCAGGGCAGTGCCGAAGACTTCATCGACTTCACCTTCCAGTTCCAGCGCGTGGATATTCCGGTCCATCACATGATCGGCAACGTCATGGTCACGATGCATGGCGATGCGTCCGCGATCGCGGAATCATACGAACTGGCGCGGCATCCGATGCCGCCGGGAGTGGACGGGGACATGATCCTGGCATCGCGCCTGCTGGATCAGATGGTGCGGACCGATGACGGCTGGCGGATCGAGCGGCGGTTGAAGGTGGCCGACTGGGCACGGACGCTGACCGGTGGCGACGGGCTGTACGACAGGCTGCCATTGGCCAAGGGTCGCCGCGACGCGACGGACGCCTCTTATGTTTTCGGACAGTCGGGGCGGATCGCAGGACAAGATGCATGATCAAGGACATGGACGATGTCACGCCTGTGGTGCTGGCGGTGATGGAGCGTACGTCCGACCCCCGGCTGCGCAAGATCATGGTCTCGCTGATCCGCCATCTGCATGGCTTCATACGTGACGTAAGTCTGACGGAGGCGGAATTTCGCGCCGCCACCGCGATCATCAACGACATCGGCCAATGCTCCAACGATTCCCATAATGAGGCCGTGCTCATGTCGGGGTCGCTCGGCGTGTCCAGTCTCATATGCCTCATGAACAACGGCGATTCCGGCCAGACGGAGACGTCGCAGAACCTGCTCGGGCCGTTCTGGCGGATACATTCTCCCAGGATGGAAAATGGCGGCTCCATCGTGCGCTCCGATACGCCGGGCGATCCCCTGATCGTGCGGGGGCGCGTGCTCGACCGGCGGGGAAATCCGGTGGTCGGGGCCGAAGTCGATATCTGGCACGCTTCGCCCGTCGGCCTGTATGAAAATCAGGACGACGGTCAGGCGGAATGGAACCTGCGCGGCAAGTTCACCACCGACGAGGATGGCCGCTTCTGGCTGCGCACCGTGAAGATGGTGGGATATCCGGTCCCGACCGACGGCGTTGTGGGCAGGCTGCTGGCGGCCCAGGGGCGTCACCCATATCGTCCCGCCCATCTGCACGCGCTGATCGTGAAGCAGGGCTTCAAGGTGCTGATCAGCCAGGTCTATGACCCGACCGACCCCCACATCGACAGCGACGTTCAGTTCGGCGTCACGCAGGTTTTGATCGGCAATTATGTGCGGCACGACGAGCCGTATGACGGCGACCCCACGCTGGCCACGCCATGGTACGCGCTCGACTACACTTATGTCATGGAAGAGGGCGAGACGATGCTGCCGCGCCCGCCGATCAAGTAGAAGACTTGCCGATGTTGACCAACGACGATCTACGGCGCGCTGCGGATGCCATTCTGGACGCGGACCGGAGCAAAGTCCCGACCCCGCAACTGTCCAGGCTGTTTCCGTCCATGACGCTGGAAGACAGCTACAGGGTGCAGGATCTGTGGGCGCAATCGCGGATCGACAGTGGCGCGACGGTGGTGGGGCACAAGATCGGCCTGACCAGTCGCGCGATGCAGATGGCGTCCAAGATGACCGAACCGGATTACGGTCGTATCCTCGACGACGCGCTGTACAATGACGGCGCGGCGATCGCGCGGGACAGGTTCATCAAGCCGCGGCTCGAAGTCGAGCTGGCGTTCATCATGGGCGAGGATCTTTCCGGTCCCGGCAAACGCATTTATGACGTGATGCGCGCGACCGAAGCCATCGTCCCGGCGCTGGAGATCATCGATTATCGTACCGAGGTGCCACGCATGATCGTCGACACCATTGCGGACAATGCGGCTTTCGGTGCGATCGTTGTCGGCGGTCGGCCCGTTCGTCCTTACGATATCGATGTGCGCTGGGTCGGAGCGACGCTGTCGAAGAACGGCATAATCGAGGAATCGGGCGTCTCTGCCGCGATCATGGGGCATCCGGCTGCAGGCGTCGCCTGGCTGGTCAACAAGCTCCATGCCGTGGGATCGGGCCTGAAGAAGGGGCAGATCATCCTGGGCGGATCGTTCACGCGACCTGTGGACATCGATGCCGGGGACGTGATCCACGCCGACTATGGGCCGCTCGGCGCCATCGGGATATCTTTCACCTGACAGGCTTCAAGCGGCGTGGTGGCTGTCCAGCGCGATGCGGCGTGATGTCGTATTGCGCAGGAACAGCGCCAGAACGCTCGCGCTGGCGATCATGATCACCTGACCCATCAAGGGTGCCGTCGGGCCCCAACGGTCCATGGTCCAGCCGACGATGGTCGGGGCCAGGGTGCCGCCGAACAGTTCGCCAGATCCCATGACGAGCGCCATCGCGGTGGTGACCTGTCCGGCGTCGCTGCTTTCTGCCGGGATCGTCGCCATCACGATCGAGATGGTGCCGCCTGCCATCCACCCGGTCGCGACCAGCACGGCTATCGCTACAGCGCCGGAATGCACGCCCCACATGGCGGCCAGAGGGGTCAGGATGCCGAGCAGGCATCCGGCTGCCACCACCAGCCGCCGTCCGAAACGGTCGGAAAGTGCCGGTACGAGATAACCAGCGATCGCTCCCGTAAGGCCCAGAACGCTGAGCAGCGCGCTCATCTGCGTCGGCGTGAATCCGGCGACGGAGGTGAAATAGATGGGCAGGAACACCCATCCACTGATCATCCAGCCCACGATCAGCGGACTGATGAAGAGGCAGAGCCTGATGTTGCGATGGCGCAGCACATCGCGCACCGAGGCCTGTTGGTCTGAACGATCCGCAGCCTGTCGCGCACGCGGTTCCGGTTCCTCGATGTAGCGCCAGATCAGCGCAGCCGCGACGAAGCCGGGGAGGGCGGTCAGAAAGAAGGCGTACCGCCAGCCATAGCTGGTCGCCAGCGCGACGACGACGAGCGGCGCGACGAGGCTGCCCATCAGGTTGCTGAGTACATTCTGCATCAGGCCCATGTTGCGACCGCGCCGTTCCGGCGACGAGGCAGCGGCCATCAGCGTCTGCGAGATCGGCAGCACCGGCCCTTCGGCAAGGCCCATGAGCAGGCGCGCGCCCAGCAGCGTGGCGAACGACCAGGTGATGCCCGTCACGAAGGAGGAGGCTGAAAAGGCCAGGACGGCGCCGATGAGGAGCGGCTTGCGTCGACCGATCCGGTCCGAAAGCCTGCCGATCATCATGCCCGACAATGCCCATGTCAAAGCCAGCCCGGAGGCGGCGAGGCCGATCTGCGTGTTGGTCAACGCAATGTCGCGCAGGATGAACGGCATCAGGAAATTCAGCGCGTTGCGGTCGAAGAAGACGATGCCGAACGTCAGTCCCAGCACGGCGGTCGCGATTCGTTCGTAGCGGCGGTTCTCGGCTTCCATATCCCTCTCCCCTTGATTTTGATCCTGTCTAGGGTCAGGACCCATTGATTTGGGGTGATTGGTGTGATTCAGGCTTGGTAAGGAGCCTGAACGATGAGTGATCTTTTCTGGCTGACAGACGAGCAGATGGCTCGGCTTCAGCCATTCTTTCCCAAGAGCCATGGCAGGCCGCGCGTTGATGATCGGCGGGTGCTGAGCGGGATCATCTTCGTCAATCGCAATGGGTTGAGGTGGCGTGACGCGCCCAGGGAGTATGGTCCGGCAAAGACGCTTTATAACCGCTGGAAGCGATGGGGAGACATGGGTGTCTTCATCGCGATGATGGACGGCCTGTCTGCCAAGGGCAGCGAGCGCAAGACGATCATGATCGACGCGACCTATCTCAAAGCACACCGCACGGCTTCGAGCCTGCGGGTTAAAAAGGGGGTCTTGGGCGCCTGATCGGGCGCACGAAAGGTGGCATGAACACCAAGCTTCACGCTGTCACGGATGGCAGGGGCCGTCCGATCAGCTTCTTCATGACCGCGGGTCAGGTCAGCGATTACACCGGCGCGGCCGCCTTGTTGGACGGCCTACCCAAAGCAGACTGGCTGCTGGGCGACCGGGGCTATGATGCCGACTGGTTCCGCGATGCCCTTGAGGAAAAAGGGATTACCCCTTGCATCCCAGGCAGAAAGTCCCGCAAAAAGCTCGTCAAATACGACAAGCGCCGATACAAAGGTCGCAACAGGATCGAGATCATGTTCGGCCGTCTCAAAGACTGGAGGCGCGTCGCAACACGCTACGACAGGTGCCCCAACGTCTTCCTCTCCGCCGTCGCTCTCGCCGCAACCGTCATGTTCTGGCTATGAGTCCTGACCCTAACCCCTTCGCACCCATTATCTTGACCAGCGGCTTTGAGACACGCGGGCGCAAGCCCCCCCTCATCGTCATCGGATAATTGGCAGGCCTTGATGGCCGGAGGAACACCCAGCAACGTTCGAATATCGCGGAAGTAGTGGGCTAAGACGCGTTGGCGTTCACAAAATGCGGCATCGACGGTGAATCTCCGCCGCGCAGCACGAACACCGCGCATCCATCGGACGATAGCGCGCGAAAACGGCGCGGCATGCCCTTGGGCGTCGTGAAGGTGTCGCCCGTCACCATCACCACCTTGCCCTCTGGCGTATCGATGCCAAGTGCGCCGCTCTGAACGAACAGCACTTCTTCCTCGTCCCGCACATGCATGGGCACGACAGCCCCCGTCTGCATGCGCAACAGGCGCAGGACGAAGCCATGGTCCCACCATCCCTCGATAGGTCCCGGCCCGAACCCGTCCGTCGTCATGCCGGTTCCGATGACCGGGCACTCTTCCACGCCAGGCGCCGCCAGCGGCGAAAGGGGATTCGGAGCAATCTGGTCGAATGTTACGGCGCATTCGGCGATGCGGGTCAGCGGCGGAGTCCGCAATTGCGCGATGCGCTCCGCATCCGGGCCGTTTTCCAGTTCCGCATCCGCAGGCACGCTCTCGCCCGCCAGCGTATCGATCAGCCGACCGCCCTTGAGCAACGTCAACCCGGTTTCCCGCGCCAGTTCAAAGACTTTCGGCGACCATTCCACTTTGCCCGGATCATCCTGGCCCAACGGCACCCACAAGAAGCCGACACCATCGTCCAGCTTCTCGAAACCGCGGAACATGTGGATGGGCACGGACACGACGTCGCCCGGCGCGATATCGAGATGGCCGTCCGCTCCCGCCTCGACCCCGAACAGCAGGCGCCATTTGCCGCTATGCACCACGAATATTTCGGCATGTTCATGGCTGTGCTGGGAATTGACGCATCCCCCGGGCTGACGCGCGGCACTGACGTTGAAGCCGTGCTTTTCGCGAATGTGGACGAACTGGTTGGGATTTTCCCCGACCCCCGCGCCAATGATCGTGAAATTCTCCTTCCTGTCCGAACCCGGCGAGCGCGTATCGATGAACGCATTCATGCAGGGGACCAGATCCGCGTAGCGCACGAGGCGGTCGTTCAGGTCAATCATGTGTCTCTCCTTCAAAGCGCCCTGGCGTCCGCGATGACCTGGCGGGCGGCAGCACTCAGCATGGCAAGGTCGGGGGCGGCGGTGACGAAATCGAAGCCTTCAGCCAGCTTGACCCGCGCAAAGCCGCCGCTGCCGCAGAAGATGCCGACCCGCTTGCCGGCCGCATGAGCACGTTCCCGCACATGCGCGATGGCGGATACCACCTCCGCCTCCTCGGTATCGACCAGCGGGGCATGGCCCAGATCGAGCGCGAGATCGGTCGGACCGATGAATACGCCGTCGATCCCGTCTACCGACAGGATCTCGTCGATATTCGCCAGCGCTTCGCGGGTCTCGATCATCGCCAGCCCGACCACGGTCTCGCTCGCCTGCGCGAGATAGCCCGAGCCGTACCGCAGGGATGGCCGTCGCGGACCGAAGGAGCGGAGACCGCGCGGCGAATAATGCAGGGCAGACGCCAATGTTTGCGCTTCCGCGCGGGTGTTCACCATCGGCGCGATTATGCCATAGGCGCCCGCATCGAGCAGTTTCATGATATCCGACGGATCGTTGACTTGCGTGCGCACGAACGGTTCGGCGCCGCCTAGCTCGATCGCTATCAGCATCGGCGCAACCTGACCGAAATCGATCGGGCTATGCTGCATATCGATGACGACTGCGTCATAATCGAGCCGCGCGAGCGCCTCGGCGTGGAGGGTTCCGGGCAGTTGCAGCCACCCCGCGAGCGCGGGCCGCCCCTCGTTCCAGCATGTTCGTACCTTATTCATGGCTTCCTGGGCCTCCGTGGATGGTCGACGCTTCGGGGAAAAGCAGCCAGTTCCGCATGGCGGCGCTGACGGCGTCAGGGGCCTCCAGCGTCACCATGTGGCCCACTTCGGCCAGTTCGACATAGGTTGCGCCGGGAATGGTTTCGGCAATCTCGCGATTGCCCTCCGGCGGCGTGGCCCGATCCTCGCCGCCGCACAGCACCAGTGTCGGGCACGCAATGTCGGACAGATGCGGTCGCGCATCGGGACGCGTCATCATCGCCCGCTGGTGGGGGCCATAGCTGGCCGGACCATGGTGCCGCATCGAAGCGATCACAGCGGCGGACACGCCCTCCGGCGTGGTGGAGCCGCGCGTCAGATCGGCGAAGGCGCGCAGGGGTGGATCGGCATCTTCCTCGAAAGCCGCGATATTCGCCAGCCGGCGCGGCGCGTTTTCAGGTTTGTCAGGCCGGGCCGAGGTGCCGAGCAGAGTCAGCCGGGCGACCCTGTCGGGCGCTCGCCGCACCACCTCGAGTGCCGCGAAGCCTCCAAGCGAAAAGCCCGCCAGAGCGAAGCTGTGGTCCGGAGCGTATTCAAGGACATGATCCGCCATGGCGGCTATGGTGTCAAAACCCCCCAGATCGACAACCAGCGGAACGCAGATATCCTCCAGCGCATCGACCTGCGCGCGCCACATTGTCGCGTCGCACAGCGATCCGGGCAGCAGGATCAGGGTTGGTTTTTTTACCATCGGAATTCGGCCTCTCTTGCCTGCCGCCTTGCCGGAGCGCTGGATGATCGATCCGTTTAGCCCGCAGTGTAGCCGCCATCGGCATAAAGGACGTGCCCGGTGTAGAAGTTGGAAGCGCGCGAACAGAGAAACAGCAAAGGACCGGCGAGATCGTCCGGCTCGCCCAGACGACCGAGGGGGATGCGCGGCAGCAGATTGGCGCGTGTTGTCACCGCCCGTTCGCTGTCTTCAAACATCCATGCCGTCAGGTCCGAACGAAACACCGTCGGAGCTATCGCATTCACCGTAATTCCATGCCCGCCAAGCTCGCATCCCAGCGCGCGCACGATCCCGTCGATGGCCGATTTCGAGGCGCAATAAGCGGTGTATCCCGCCGGATGCCCCAATTTGCCGCGCGCCGACGACATGAGCACGATCTTGCCCCCGTCCCCCTGAGCGACCAGTTGGCGGGTCATCGCCTGCGCCATCAGCCAGGGTCCGGCGACATTCGCCTGCATCACGGCGTCGAAACGGGCGAACGTCATGTCTTCGATCTTCGCCACGTCATTCATCCCGGAAGCGACGACCAGAATGTCGGCGCGTCCGAAACGCGCGACCGCGGCTTCGAGTATCGCTGCTGCGTCCGCCTCCTCCTCCGGTCGACGGACGATGGTCTCAACAGACGCACCGGCGTTCGCGCAGTCATCCGCGACCAAACGCAATGCATCGGCATTGCCACCAGACAGGACAAGATGGGCTCCTGCGGCAGCGAGTACGCGGGCAGCCAGCGCCCCAAAGGCGCCCGATGCCCCAGTGATGATCGCTATTTTGCCCCTCACGTCGAAAAGAACCGACGGATCGGCGATTCCGCCAGACGCCAGCGCGCCGCTGCTCAAGGTCATCCGATTCTCCCGTGCTGGTGAACTGTCGCACCAATTATCAGTATAAATTGCATTGCTATTTGGTTCAGTCAACAGCGAGAGTGAGCGATTTGGCAATAAATACCGTTATACGGTACAATCTGTACTGTTATTTAGGCTCATGGCGATGCTAGGGTCAGGACTCATAGCCAGAACATGACGGTTGCGGCGAGAGCGACGGCGGAGAGGAAGACGTTGGGGCACCTGTCGTAGCGTGTTGCGACGCGCCTCCAGTCTTTGAGACGGCCGAACATGATCTCGATCCTGTTGCGACCTTTGTATCGGCGCTTGTCGTATTTGACGAGCTTTTTGCGGGACTTTCTGCCTGGGATGCAAGGGGTAATCCCTTTTTCCTCAAGGGCATCGCGGAACCAGTCGGCATCATAGCCCCGGTCGCCCAGCAGCCAGTCTGCTTTGGGTAGGCCGTCCAACAAGGCGGCCGCGCCGGTGTAATCGCTGACCTGACCCGCGGTCATGAAGAAGCTGATCGGACGGCCCCTGCCATCCGTGACAGCGTGAAGCTTGGTGTTCATGCCACCTTTCGTGCGCCCGATCAGGCGCCCAAGACCCCCTTTTTAACCCGCAGGCTCGAAGCCGTGCGGTGTGCTTTGAGATAGGTCGCGTCGATCATGATCGTCTTGCGCTCGCTGCCCTTGGCAGACAGGCCGTCCATCATCGCGATGAAGACACCCATGTCTCCCCATCGCTTCCAGCGGTTATAAAGCGTCTTTGCCGGACCATACTCCCTGGGCGCGTCACGCCACCTCAACCCATTGCGATTGACGAAGATGATCCCGCTCAGCACCCGCCGATCATCAACGCGCGGCCTGCCATGGCTCTTGGGAAAGAATGGCTGAAGCCGAGCCATCTGCTCGTCTGTCAGCCAGAAAAGATCACTCATCGTTCAGGCTCCTTACCAAGCCTGAATCACACCAATCACCCCAAATCAATGGGTCCTGACCCTAAAAGTCAACCTACAGAGAGTAGGATTCCTCCATCGAGTCGCCTCATCAATGTTCAGCTCCGACGAAATTCGCGATCTTCCTCCCGTCATTTCCGGCCCGCGATTCGCCACATATCTGCGCGTCACAAACAACGATGTCGATCACGCGCTCGCTCTGTACCAGTGGAATCTGGAAATTTCGGCGGCCTTTATCGTGCCGTTGCAAGTGTGCGAAGTCGCGGCGCGCAACGGCGTCGTCGAGGCGATCAAGAAGGTGCATGGGCCAAACTGGCCATGGTCGAACGGTTTCATTCGCAGCCTGCCGGTTCCCAAGAAGGCCTACCACTACAATCCGCAGAACAATCTGCGCGACGTTGCCGCAAGGCAGCCGACGACCGGCAAGGTGGTGGCGGAACTCAACTTCGCCTTCTGGGAAAGGTGTTCACGGTCGGCCAAGATAACCGCCTTTGGCTTCCCAATGGAAACTTCAATGCCTCATTCCCGGGCGTTCCTAACGCAACACCCATTCCCACGGCCCGTGCGGCCGCCTTCAACGCACTGCTGACGATCCGACATTTCCGGAATCGCATCGCGCATCATGAGCCGATATTCGGTCGAAACCTCGCCGCCGACTATGCACTCCTTCATGAGGTAATTGGCTGGAGAAGCAGCGTCGCTGCCAACTGGGTGGACAAGATTCAGGGGGTGACCGGGCTTATTTCAAACAGGCCTTAACTCGCTGTCACGATTTCCCTACGCAGATCCTCTCCCAAGCCATGGTGATTACGGCTTGCGGCCAATCGCGCCGAATCTGGTTTACGCCGACCTTTTGCCTGTTTCGATTTCACCGCTTTGGAATCGAGATACCCTTCCCAATCCTTCATCAGCGCGCGTCGTTTTAGGAACGCATCCCCTCGCCGGTAGGCGCGTGTGGTCTCGTCCCCGATCTGATGGGCGAGTGCCTGCTCCACGACCGATTCCGGGTGGTTTGTCATTTCGCCCATATAGTCGCGAAACGCGCTACGCATGCCATGCACGGTATAATGACCAAGCTTTATCCGGCGAAGCACCATCGTCATCGACATCTGGGAGAGCGGCTTTCCTATCTTTTGCCCTTCGAACACGAACGTGCCCGGATCGCAGTTGGTGCCCTTCGCGATCTCACGAAGGATTTCGACGACGCGATCCGGCAGCGGGATGCGGTGTTCGACGCCCATCTTCATGCGATCGGCGGCGACATTCCATACGGCATCGTCCAAATTCACCTCGGACCAGGTCATGCGCAACGTCTCATTGGTACGCGTTGCGCAGAGAATGGTGAACTCAAGCGCACGTGCAACGAGCGCCGGCCGACGGCGCAGGCGAAGGATGAAGTCGGGCAGATCTTCAAACGGTATCGCCGGATGATGGCGCACCTGAGATTTCCTCCCGCGGCGGTGCAATAGATGGATCAGATTGCCTCGCCAGCGTGCGGGATTCTCCCACGGGCCGGCGATGTGCTTCGATGCCTTGGCCGCATCGAGGATGTTCTCAATCCGTCCACGCAAACGCCCCGCGGTTTCGGGAGTCGAGCGCCAGATCGGTTGTAGCACTGCAACCACGTCGTCGACGGTGATCACATCAACCGGAATGGTGAGCAACGATTTCCCGTGCGTCTTGATCGTGTTGCGCCACTGCTGGCGATGCTTGGGATTCTTCCATCCCTCTTCCTGGGTGTCGATATAGGCTTCTGCGAAGGGACCGAATAGCGGAGAACCACTCTGCTTCACGGTTTCCGGCACGGCCTCCGGCTTCCGCTCAGGCTCGGCCTGCCCGGTGGTTCGCCGCTGCTCGATCGGGTCGAGACCATCGATCCAAAGCTGCCGCGCCGCCGCCGCTTCTTCTCGCGCCTTTGCCAGCGGCACATCCACGACGGCTCCAAGGCCCATCTCGTGCCGGCGCTTATTGCGCTCGTAGGTGAATGCCCAGCGCTTCGATCCATCGGTCTTGATGCGGAGGTAAAGGCCGCCGCCATCGCCATACCATCCGGGCGCAGACAGCGTGGTGACGCGTCGAGGGCTAAGCTTGTGCATTGAGCGTGGCATTTCGAATCCCAGTGGCTCCGTCGAACTGCCCGTTTGCGAATTGCGCCCGGGTTTGTGCGCTGGATCGGAGCGAACCGGTCCGAACTGCGGCGACCTGCGATCCGGATAAATATCTGCTAAGCAGTTGTTTCTGATGACGAAATATGCGAGAAAATGCCAATTGACGCAAAGCCATGAAACGGGGGATACGAATCTTTCCCGCCCCGCCAATTCAGTCCCAAGCTGGGCACGCCGATTGCCGCCGATTTCCCGCTGGAAACGGCGGTGAGCGTGCGCAGCACGGTGGCGGGCGTCACCGCCCGATTGCCGGAGCTTTCCAGCATGGCCTGCGCCCGCTCGGCATCGACCTGCGCTTGGTCGCGGAGCGACTTCAGACCGGAAATACGGTCTTTCAACGCCGGATCTGAAATATCGGCCACACCTGATTCGATCGCGTCATAGA
This sequence comes from Rhizorhabdus wittichii RW1, assembly GCA_000016765.1. Lineage (NCBI taxonomy): Bacteria > Pseudomonadati > Pseudomonadota > Alphaproteobacteria > Sphingomonadales > Rhizorhabdaceae > Rhizorhabdus > Rhizorhabdus wittichii. Next base: position 143,380 of record CP000701.1, on the reverse strand, counting down.
GGCGCTTGAGACTCAAGTCGGTCTCGCCCTGCCGCGCCTTGATCGAGCAGGTGTAGTAGCGATAGCGCCCGCCCTTGCCGGTGCGGATGGTCATGGCTCCACCGCACTTCTCGCAGAAGCAGATACCCTTCAGCAGGGTCATCCGGGCATCGCGCTTCGGTTGATGGTCGCGCAAGGGCAATGCCTTCACCGCGACTGCGCCGGTGAGTGGGCGCTCGATGGTTCGAGACATGGGGGGAGACTTGCCGAACCGGCTTGTCGCGGCACTCCAGGATAGATCGATGGAAACTGATCGAACGGAATTATTCGGGTTGGATGCCCAAAGGATTGGATCAGGTCGCACCGCGGGCGGTCATAGGTTTGCTGAGGGTGATCGCTCAGCGGCAAGGCGTCGCGGCATGCGGCTTAGAATTTCGATTCCGACACATATATTGGACATCTGCGTAACGCACCTGGCCGCTGCGGAGCGGCGCAAGGAGTGTTGATGGCCTGTTCCCGAGGTGCCGCGGCGCCAGCGTGTGATCTCCCAGATGTCGGGGCCGGCGGGCGGGGCCACGTCGCACAGGTCGGCGAACAGGTCGGCCAGCAGGTGCCGCCGCTGCGACGGCAACAGCCGTGCCGAAGCGAGGTGGCTCTGGTCGGCATCGGCGAGGATCAGGTAGCGCGCATGCGCGTCGTCGAACTGGTCGATCTCGTAGCGCTCGACCAGGACCGGCAGGTCCCGCCCGCCTGCACACGCCCGTCGCGCGTAACGAGATCCAGCGCGCAGATGCCAACGCCGTCCACTCAGACCGCCATGTGAAGAACGCATGGGTCAGGCTGAAATCAGGAATGGGTCGAGCCACTACTGAAGACTATCAAGGCCACCAAGATCAAAATGATCTGCAACGATGAACGTCGGAAAAACGGCGTTTTCAGGGGGGGATAGAATGAAAGCCTGTCTTAAGACATCGGTGTCGTTGAGCGTCATGATGATTGCGTCTCCCGTATGGGCGCAGGCCTCCCAGGATGCCAAGACGCCCGCATCGACCGTCGTCGACTCAACGCAGCCGCAGGAAACGACCGTGGCGGGCCTCCAGGACATCATCGTCACCGCCCAGCGCCGTAGCGAAAATCTCCAGAATGCAGCGATAGCCGTGACCGCCGTGTCCTCGGACCAGTTGATCCGATCGGGGGTAACCGACGCGACCAAACTTACCGCCGTCGCGCCGTCGCTTCAGGTAGGAACAGTCACGGGCGCCTATAACTCGTTTTACCTGCGGGGCGTCGGTAACTTTGCCACCACAGCTCTCAACGATGCTGCGATCGCCTTCAGCGTCGACGGCGTATTTATCGCGCGTCCTTCGTCCAGCACGGGGGTCTTCTACGATCTCGAGCGGATCGAAGTCCTCAAGGGGCCGCAGGGAACCCTTTACGGGCGCAACGCCACTGGCGGCGCGATCAACATCATTACCGCCAAGCCTAAGCTGGGCGAGTTTGGTGGTTACCTGATCGGCGAGTACGGCAATTACGATCGACGCCAGCTGCAGGCGGCCATCAACGTGCCGGTCGGTAACGACGGGGCCGTGCGGGTGGCGGGGCAGGTCACGCGGCGCGACGGATTCTATTCGGATGGCACGGGTGACGAGCGCAGCGAAGCCGGACGCATGCAGATCGCGCTTCGGTCATCGCAATCGTTGCGCCTGCGCGTCTCGTTCGATTACTCGCATCAAGGTGGCCTTGGGCCGGGGGGCACGTACCCCGATCTCATCAACAAGGACCGCCAGATCGGGTTCCTCGATCCACGCGCAGGCGCCATCGCCGCCTCTACGTTCATCGGGTTTGCCGGGAACTTCTTGAAGCCGCTGACGACCAGGCCATATTTCAACAACCGATATTACGGCGCAAGCGTACAGGCCGACCTTGATACCAGCATCGGCACACTGACCTTCCTGCCGGCCTATCGACGCAGCGAGCTTGACCTGCTCTCGATTGCGTCGGGCCTCGTCAATACCCAGCAGGAGAAGGACGATCAGGTCTCGGGCGAATTGCGGCTGGCATCGCCCGATCGGGGACTGATCCGCTATCTCGTCGGAATATACGGCATCCACGAAGACATCCGATCCAAGTACCTGTTCAATGAGCAATATTTCGGCGCCAACGGCACCAACAACGCCAATACCGACAGTATAGCGGCGTTCGGCCGGCTCACGTTTGCCCTGACGGATCGTTTTCGTATCAACGCCGGTGCACGCTATACCGTAGATCGCAAATCGGTGATGACCGATTCGTATCAAGCGAACGTATTATGCTTCTCGCCAAATCATCTCTGCATCGGCGGACCATCACTGCCGGAAGACTATGGCGCGTTCGAGCAGTTCGCCAGTGCCCGTCCAGCCTTTCCGACGCCGTTCGGAACGACGGGCAACTTCGTGTCCATCACCCACCCGATCGTCAATGCCGAACGGACCTTCAAGAAGCTGACCTGGCGCGGCGGCGTGGAATTCGACGCAGGGCAGCGCTCGCTGATTTATGCGACCGTGGAGACCGGCTTCAAGGCGGGCGGTTTCTTTTCGAGCATAGACGATCCTACCTATCAACCGGAGACGATCACCGCATACACGGTGGGATCGAAGAACCGATTTCTCGACAATCGACTCCAGCTGAACCTTGAGGCGTTCTACTGGGACTATCGGAACCAGCAGGTGTCGACGTTCCGAACCAATTCAATTGGCGGGACGGAGTTCGTCACGCAGAACGTGGGCAAGGCCCGTTTTTATGGACTGGAGGCGGATGCGAACATCCTTGCAACGCCGACGACGTTGCTGACGGTCAATGCGCAGTATCTGAATGCGCGCAACACGTCGTTCGTCTATACTTCCGCCAATCAAAGCCCGCCCGGGTCGCCGCCCTCCCCGCCAGCGACGGGCTGCCCGGCGACGCTGTCGACGGATGTTCGCACGTATACGGTCAACTGCAGCGGCTTCACACCAGCGCAGGCGCCCAAGTGGCTCATCACGCTGGGCGCGCAGCAAACAGTGGAACTCGGTAGCGCCGGAAAGCTGGTGTTCAACGCCCAGGCACGACACCAGAGCCGCACCTTCACGGGATCGGAACTGCTGAATTCAGAGATCCAGCGTGCTTACTGGATAGGGGATGGTGAAATCAGCTATCATCCGGTCGGAGACCGTTTCACGATCGCCGCCTATGTGAACAACGTGACGAACAAGCAGATCGTCGCACAATCGATCCCGTTCCCGATCTACTTTCCCTTGGTCGCCCAGACACTGCGACCGCCGCGCACGTATGGCGTGCGCGCCCAGGTCAAGTTTTGATCGTGCATGCCGGGTATTCATTCAAGTCGAACCGGCGCGCGCACCCGCAAGAGGGCAGCGCGGCCGCTTCTCCGATCATGCCCCGGTCAACCGGACTTAATGGCGATCGGCGCTAAACCGATCGCAAGATCGATCGAGCCATCCGTGTCACATCGTCGGGATGACGAAACTCTGATCGACGACCGAACCACCGGTCGGCCAGCGCTGCGTGATCGTCTTGGTCTGCGTATAGAACCGGATGCCGTCGGTCCCATATTGGTTGAGGTCGCCGAAGCCCGAACGCTTCCACCCGCCAAAGCTGTAATAGGATACCGGAACCGGGATCGGGACGTTGATACCGACCATGCCTACCTCGACCGTCGTTGCGAACCGACGGGGTCGCGGTCGAGACCTTTGGACGCATCGATATATTGATCAACAATGTCGGCGGCGCGATCCGCATGCGTCCCTATGCTGCGTTCACGCCTAAACAGATCGATGCGGAAATCCGCCGCTCGCTGATGCCGACGCTATATTGCTGCCATGCAGTCCTGCCTACCATGCTGAAGCAGGGCGTCGGGACGATCGTCAACCTCTCATCCAACGCCACGCGTGGTATCCGGCGAGTGCCCTATTCGGCGGCGAAGGGCGGCATTAACGGCCTGACGCAGGCGCTGGCGATGGAATATGCGCAGGATGGCATCCGGGTCGTTGCCACCGCACCGGGCGGCACACAAGCTCCGTCGCGAAGGGTTCCTCGCAATCCTGACGGCGACAATCAACAGGAACAGGCGTGGATGGCGGAAGCCGTAGGTCAGGTGACGTCTTCTGCGTTCATGAAACGCTATGGCACGCTTGACGAGCAGATCGCGCCCATTCTGTTCCTCGCGTCGGACGAGGCAAGCTATATTACCGGATCGATTCTGCCCGTCGCGGGCGGGGATTTAGGCTGAAGGGACGAGAATGCAGAAAATATTTGACAGTCCCGCCGCCGCGTTGGACGAACTCCTGTTCGATGGCATGTCGATCATGTCCGGCGGCTTTGGTCTGTCGGGTAATCCCGAAAGCCTGATCCCGGAAATCCGCGCGAGCGGCGTGAAAGACCTGACGATCATTTCGAACAATGCGGGCGCCGACGGCTTTGGCCTGTGGATGCTGCTGGAAAGCCGGCAGGTTAAGAAGATGATCTCCTCCTATGTCGGGGAGAACAAACTGTTCGAGAGCCAGTATCTGTCGGGCGACCTCGAACTGGAACTGAACCCGCAGGGGACGCTGGCCGAACGCATTCGCGCTGGCGGCGCAGGCATTCCGGCTTTCTACACCAAGACCGGGGTAGGCACCGTCGTCGCTGAAGGAAAACCGGTCGAGACGTTCGAGGGCGAGGAGTATGTCCGCGAAACCTGGCTGCGCGCAGACCTGTCGATCATCAAGGCGTGGCGGGCGGACGCCGCAGGCAATCTGATGTTCCGCAAGACCGCGCGAAACTTCAATCCGAACATGGCGACAGCGGGTAAGGTTACCGTCGTGGAGGTCGAGGAAATCGTGGCCGAAGGCAGTTTCGACCCTGACTGCATCCATACGCCCGGTATCTATGTCGACCGCATCGTACTGAGTACGATCAACGAAAAGCGGATCGAAAAGCTGACCACCCGTCCGAAGGAAATTGCGGCATGAGTTGGAACCGCGATGAAATGGCGGCGCGCGCCGCGCAGGAATTGCGCAATGGCTTCTACGTGAACCTTGGCATCGGAATCCCGACGCTGGTCGCCAACCATGTGCCCGAAGGCGTGAACGTGACGCTGCAGAGCGAGAATGGCATGCTGGGCATCGGACCTTTTCCCTATGAGGGTGAGGCAGACCCCGACCTTATCAACGCAGGCAAGCAGACCATCACCGCGCTGCCAACGTCGAGCTTCTTTTCCTCGGCCGACAGCTTCGCGATGATCCGAGGCGGTCCTTGGTGCGATGGAGGTTGCCGCCAATGGCGATCTGGCCAACTGGACCATTCCGGGCAAAATGGTGAAGGGCATGGGTGGCGCAATGGATCTTGTTGCCGGCGTCAAGCGCGTGGTCGTGGTTATGGATCATGTATCGAAGAACGGCGATCCCAAGATTCTTTCCCAATGCACATTGCCGCTGACCGGCAAGGCAGTGGTCGATCTGATCATAACTGACCTTGCCGTTATTGCAGTCGATCGTGCCATGGGTGGGCTGACGCTCGTGGAACTCGCGCCCGGCGTGAGCGAGGCCGAAGTGATGGAAAAGACGGGGGCGCCTGTTGCTGTGCTTGAAGCCGCTTAAAGACAGGACTTCCCGAACGATGATCGCCCCATGCCTTGATGGTCTGCACACAGATATCGCGCCGGAGATTTAAATGGCCTTCACCCAGCGCCCCGGAGCGCATCTTTATTGGAAGCGTGACGGCCGGGATGACGGGCCTGCGCTGGTTCTGCTTAACTCCATCGGCACCGACATGGACTTGTGGGACGGGCTGTTGCCACGCCTGCGCGACCGCTTTGCGCTGTTGCGCATTGATGCCCGCGGGCATGGAGCGTCTGTAGCAGGGGCGGGCGACTATTCACTGGCGATGCTGGCGGACGACGTCTTTGCCATCGCCGATGACGCCGGGTTCGACCGCTTTTCCGTTGCGGGCGTATCCTTGGGCGGGATGATCGCGATGGAGATGGCGTTGCGTGCACCCACGCGGATCGAAAAGCTGATGCCCGTCTGCACATCTGCGACGATGGATGCAGCATCCTGGGATGACCGCATCGCCACAGTCAGGCGCGATGGCATGGCCGCCATAGTCGATCTGGTTATGGGACGCTTCTTGTCGGACGCGGCCGAACCGGCGGTGTTTCAGGCGGTGCTCCGCCAATTGCTGGCGATGGATCGCGAGGGTTATGCCGGTTGCGGCGCGGCGATCCGCGATATGGCTCTGGCGGACCGGATCACCGGTATCGCATGCCCAACCCTGATCGTCACCGGCACTCGCGACACGTCGACTCCATTTAAGGGCCATGGCGACCATCTGCTCGCCCAAATACCCGGCGCAGCTCATGTCGAGTTGGAAGCCGCGCATCTGGCACCGCTTGAAGCGTCCGACGCACTGGCGGACACAATTACCCTGTTTCTGGAGACCTGATATCATGGCGCAAGCCTTCATCTGCGATGCTATTCGCACCCCGATCGGCAAGCTCAACGGATCGCTTGCAACCGTGCGCGCCGACGATCTTGCTGCGCTGCCGATCAAGGCGTTGATGGATCGCAACCCTGATACCGACTGGTCGACGCTGGACGATGTGATCCTGGGCTGCGCCAATCAGGCCGGTGAAGATAATCGCAATGTCGCGCGTATGGCCGTGCTGCTGGCAGGTTTGCCAGAGTGCGTTCCGGGCGTGACTGTAAACCGTCTGTGCAGCTCCGGGCTCAATGCGCTTGGTATCGCGTCACAGGCGATCCGTAGCGGAGACGCAGATTTCATGATCGCGGGCGGCGTGGAGAGCATGACGCGGGCGCCATATGTGCTGGGAAAGGCGGGCAGCGCCTTCGGTCGTGACCAGAAGATCGAGGATACGACGCTGGGCTGGCGGTTCGTCAATCCGGCGATGCAGGCAGCATACGGCGTAGATACCATGCCGCAGACCGGCGAAAATGTCGCGCAGGAGTGGGGTGTCAGCCGCGAAGCGCAGGACCGCTTCGCGCTCGCCAGTCAGGAGAAAGCGGCACGTGCACAGGCGGGCGGGCGCTTTGCCGCTGAGATCATTCCGGTATCGGTGCCGCAGCATAGGGGCGATCATGTGCTGTTCGAAGCCGACGAGCATCTGCGTGCAACCAGCCTTGATATTCTGGCAAAGCTGAAGCCTGTTACAGGTCCAGGCGGGACGGTAACGGCCGGTAATGCGTCGGGCCTTAATGACGGGGCCGCCGCGATGCTCGTGGCGACGGAAGCCACGGCAGCGGCGCAGGGACTGGTCACTCGGGCGCGCGTGGTCGGCATGGCCGCCAGCGGGATAGCGCCGCGGATCATGGGCGCTGGCCCGATCGAAGCGGCGCGGCGTGTGATGGCACGCCATAGTATCACGACGGACGCATTGGACGTGATCGAACTCAATGAAGCCTTTGCAAGCCAGGCCATAGCCACATTGTCGTCGCTGGGCATCGACCCCTTGGATCCGCGCGTCAACCCCAATGGCGGTGCCATCGCTCTTGGTCATCCGCTCGGCATGTCAGGAGCACGTATCGCGTTATCGGCTGTCGAAGAGTTGCATCGAGTTCAGGGGCGTTACGCCCTGGCGTTTATGTGCGTGGGCGTTGGTCAGGGTGTGGCTGTTTTACTGGAGCGCGCATGACCCCGTCATTCGATGGGTCGAGCTACAAGGAAGTGACCTACGAAAATTGGACAGCAGCAACGCGCCGTAGCGCCCAACAGTCGTTCAAAGGCGCGTGCGGTATCTGGCCAGCAGGTCGTCGATAAAGTCGATGACGGCGCGGGTCCGAGGCGACTTCTGGTGCTCGGGGCGAAGGACGAGCCAGTAGCTGCGCGTGATTTCCACTTGCTCAGGCAGGATGCGGACAAGGCCCGGTTCGCTGTCAGCGGAAAAGCGGTGGAGCAAGCCCAGGCCTACGCCGGACGCCACCGCCTTCTGCTGCGCGACGATCGAACTGGAGCGGAATACGGGGCGTGTCTCGTCCGCGACTTCGGACAGGTAGCGCAGGCCGTGCATGTCGATCATCTGGTCGATATAGCCGACAAAGGGCTGCGCAGCGACGTCCTGCGCGTTGCGAATAGGCGGGTGGCAGGCGAGATAATCAGCCGAAGCGTAAAGGCCGAGCCGATAATCGCACAATTTGCGCACCACCAGCTTGCCCCGTGGCGGTCGATCGACGGTGATGGCGATGTCGGCCTCTCGGTTGGCGAGACTGACGGCGCGGGACTCGGGCATCAGCTCCAGCAACAGGCCTGGATAGCGGGCGTGAAAATCCACGATGTTAGGCGCGACGATATAGGTGCCGAAGGCTTCGGGCGTGGCGAGGCGGACTTCCCCCGCGATCGCTTCGGCCCGGCCGGACAGCGCCGCTGCCGCTGCCTCAAATTCCCGTTCGGCGCGTTCGGCATGATCGAGCAACAGCGTGCCTGCCGCAGTCATAGCCACCCCGCGCGAGGTGCGGTCGAACAAATGCGCGCCCAGTGCTTCCTCCAGCGCGGTCAGGCGGCGGGCGACGGTGGTGTGATTGATGCCCAGGGCCTGCCCCGCCTTGGTGAGGCGGCCAGCGCGTGCGACGGCCAGAAACAGGCGAAGATCATCCCAATGGAGCATATACACCTACGCACAACAGATACGCAGATATGCGCATTTTTGCGTGCAACGCCATAGGATATTCGCCACGCCAGACATTAATCCGGAGGCGATCATGCGCATTATCGACAATTTCATCGGCGGCCATCATCAGGCATCGACTTCCACCCGGCTGGGCGATGTGTTCGATCCGGCGACCGGCAGGGTACAGGCGCAGGTTCGCCTGTCCGACCCCACCGAACTGGACGCAGCCGTCGCCAATACGCAGGCGGCCCAGCCTGCCTGGGCAGCGATGAACCCGCAGCGCCGCGCGCGGGTGATGTTCAATCTCAAGGCCCTGATCGAAAAGCATATGGATGAACTGGCCGAAATGCTGTCGGCCGAACATGGCAAGGTGCATTCGGATTCCAAGGGCGATATCCAGCGCGGCCTCGATGTAGTGGAGTTCGCCTGTGGCATTCCGCATCTTTTGAAAGGCGAATATACGGAAGGGGCAGGGCCGGGGATCGACGTGTATTCGATGCGTCAGCCGATCGGCATCGCGGCGGGCATAACGCCGTTCAACTTTCCTGCAATGATCCCGATGTGGATGTTCGCGCCCGCAATTGCGTGCGGCAACGCATTTATCCTGAAGCCGTCAGAGCGCAATCCGTCGGTACCGGTCAGGCTGGCCGAACTGGCCATGGAAGCGGGGCTGCCAGCAGGCATCCTCAATGTCGTCCATGGCGACAAGCAGGTCGTGGACGCTATTCTCGACAATCCTGCGATCCGCGCGGTCAGCTTTGTCGGATCGTCCGATATCGCCCAATATGTCTATGGACGCGGCGCATCGAACGGCAAGCGGATGCAGTGCATGGGCGGGGCGAAGAATCATGGCATCGTCATGCCAGACGCCGATCTGGATCAGGCGGTCGCCGACATTCTGGGCGCTGCCTATGGCTCGGCGGGCGAACGCTGCATGGCGTTGCCGGTGGTCGTGCCGGTGGGCGAAGCGACTGCGGTGGCGCTGCGGGCAAAGCTGGAGACCGGCATCGCAGGCTTGCGGGTCGGCGTGCCGAGCGATCCTGACGCCCATTACGGCCCGGTGGTCAGTTCGGCGCACAAGGCACGGATCGAAAACTATATCCAACTGGCGGTCGATGAAGGGTCTGAGCTGGTCGTCGATGGGCGCGGGTTCGCACTCCAGGGCTATGAGGACGGCTTCTTTCTGGCGCCCACGCTGCTCGACCATGTGAAGCCGGACATGCAAAGCTATAACGAAGAGATTTTCGGCCCGGTGCTGCAGATGGTGCGGGCGCAGACGTTCGAAGAAGCTCTGAGCTATCCGACGAAGCATCAATATGGCAACGGCGTGGCGATCTTCACCCGCAATGGCGATTATGCGCGGAAATTCTGCGCCAATGTCGAAGTCGGCATGGTCGGCATCAACGTGCCGATCCCGGTGCCGGTAAGCTATCACAGCTTTGGCGGGTGGAAGCGGTCGGGCTTTGGCGACATGAACCAATATGGCATGGAGGGCGTGCGCTTCTACACCCGGGTCAAGACTATCACGCAGCGTTGGCCCAGCGGCGGCGCGGTGATGGACCAGAGCTTTGTCATTCCGACCATGGGTTGAACGCGGAGTTCGGTTTTTTTGGGCCCAACCTCACGACTCCGCTGCAAACAAGTGCAGCCGTACGCCAGGACACACCGGGTTCGGCACGGTGAGTTATTTATCGGGCAGGCCTATCGTGATAGATTCCTAAGGTCTGTGGACAATAGGGAATCACATTTTCGGGAGAATGTGATTCCTGCTTCCTTTTGGGAGCGCTGTGATGGACGCGAGCCGCTTTGTTGTGAGTGATGGGATGTGGTCTCGGCTTGAGGGGATATTTCCCGGCAAGGCGGTAGACCGGGGTGTGACGGCGGCTGATACCCGCTTGTTTCTGGAAGCGGTGTTCTGGCGGGTCCGCACGGGTTCACCTTGGCGCGACCTGCCAACCGGGTTCGGTAATTGGAACAGTGTTTTCAGACGGTTCCGGCGTTGGGCGCGCGACGGGGTGTTTGACCGGCTTTTCGAGGCAGTTTCGGGCGATCCCGACATGGAATATGCCCTGATCGATGGCACGGTTGGTTCCGTTCACCAGAAGGCGACCGGCGCTAAAGGGGCACTCAAAATCAGGCCATCGGGCGCTCGAAAGGCGGACTGACCACCAAGATTATGGCCATGGTCGATGCGCTGGGCAATCTGGTGCGCTTTGTCCTGATGCCGGGGCAACGCAACGACCTCATGGGCGTCAGGCCGCGGATCGATGGCATTTCGTTCGATGCCCTGCTCGCGGACAAAGCCTTCGATGCCAACTGGCTGCGCGCAGCCATCTTTGAACGTGGCGCAAAAGCCGTGATCCCCTCGCGAAAGAATCGCAAAACTCAAATCGACTTCGACGCCGAGATGTATAAATGGCGCCATCTGGTCGAAAACTACTTCGCCAAAATCAAGGAGTTCCGTGGCATTGCGACCAGATATGACAAAACCGACGACAGCTTTCGCGCCAACATCAATCTGACCGCTACACTCATCGCTTGTCGGTAATTGTCCACAGACCTTAGTGCAGGCTAGGCCTGGCGGACATGCAAATCAGGGGGATACGGTTGATACCATTGGGCGCGTGCTGATGCGCGGGGCCAACGAACAACCGGATGCAGAGGAGAGGAGATCAAACCCCTATAAATCCTGGGATTTCGCACTTCGATCTAGAATCCACCCGCTTACAATCGTTGTTCCTGCCATTTAGAGAAGTCCCTATTTCCGCCATATAGAAATGTCACAGGGTGGGGAACAGCAGGGGCTGCGTGGAGCCATCGACACAGCGCAGCGCAGACCCTGCTGCTGCGCTGACCATGGTGTAGAGAACCCATGGACCCGCTGCCCTGCAGTGGGCCCGGTCATTTCCTCTGCACGAAGGCGAGCGTGCGGCGTTCGCGCAACGCCTCATCACTGAGCCTGGGACCGCGCTTGAGCTTCGAGCCGCCCAGTTTGCGACGGTCGATCTTTGGTGGCGGTTCTGGCTCGGGGAACAGATGCATGGGTTGGTCACGGCGGGCAGGGGCGTCATTGTTGCGTTTGCGATGATGCGGCATGATCGCTTGCATCTGCCGGGCCAGCAGCAACGCTGCGTCCAGATGCTTGTTCTCGACAATGGCAGGCTGGTTCACCTGCCGCATCTTGTCGAACTGACGATAGGGCAGGACATGGCCCTCATGCTCGATCTCCAGTCGGCCGTCGGGATATTCACAGACCGTCACCCGCTTGCGCGCCAGCTTTCGCTGACATCGTTCGGCTCCAGGATGAACATCGCCTTGTTGTAGTGCAGCGTCAGCGCCGCCGTCACGGTCCGCTGCTCACGCCAGACCATGATCGAGCGCAGATCGTCATGCGGTGCAAGCGGGCGGTGCAGATCGCGGGCATCGAAGGCGGGTCGGGCGAACCGCTCGTTGTGCCTGGCCATATAACTGTCGAGGAAAGCGTTAGCGTCCTCGATCGATGAAATGCCTTCCAGGCGCATCGCTTTGACCAGGCGATCCTGCAAGGTGGCATTGGCCCGTTCGACCCGGCCCTTGGCCTGCGGAGAGTTGGCGCAGATGATATCGATGTTCAGTGCATCGAGTGCGCGGCCAAAATGCGTCATACCGTCTCCGCGCGCCGCACTGGCCTTGGCATTGCGGAAAACACTGTGCTTGTCGGAATAGAACGCCACCGGCTTGCCGTGTCGCTCGATGTACGCGCGGGTCGCCTCCATATAGGCGAAGGTACTCTCGCTCTCGACCATCTTCAGGTGCATCAGCTCACTGGTCGCGTCGTCAATATAGACGAGCAGGGTGCATTGCGGGCCGCGGTCTTCAAACCACCAATGCTTCGAGCCGTCGATCTGGATCAGCTCGCCACGGCAATCTCGGCGATAGCGAGGCTGATACGGGCGAGGGCGACGGGCGTCACGGTCCTTCCAGAATCCGGCCTGAATCATCCACTTGCGTAAAGTCTCGTGCGAAATCGTGATCTGGTGCCGCTCGGCGAGATATTCGGTCGCCAGCGTCGGACCGAAATCATGATAGTGCTGGCGCACCAGGTCGAGAACGCGTGTGCGAAGGTCCTCCTTGAAGGCGCGGTTGCTAGGGCGGCCGCGCTTCCAAGACACAAGTGCTTCAGGGCCGTCTGTATGTAATCGGTCGAGCAACCGGTACACCTGGCGGCGACATACCCCAAGCAGCATCGCTGCATCCTCGACCCTCAGTTCACCACGGTCGAAACGAAGCAGTGTATCGTACCGTGAAAGCTCGCCATGGCTCATTGCCACCACCGTCATAAGCGTGTCCTCCCGCATGCAGGAGAACATGCCACCGGAACCGCAAGACGTCCCGGTTGTGACATCTCTAAATTGCGGGGAGTGACATCTCTAAATTGCGCTTACAATCAGCCGGTTTGATAATAATAGTTATGTTAAATTCGGCGAATTCCGGGGCGATCAGAACGCTAGTTCTGCCTGTCTCGGAACCGCTCTGGGCTGCTCCTGTCTGCCTCCGATCAAGCCGCGCGCGCCACCATCCAAGATATATACAGCCTGGCGTTGCGCCCCGCGATTATGATGATCAACGCAATAGCCCTGATAGTGCCGCTTGAGCAAGCCAGCACGCACCAGCTCCGATACCGCCCGGCTCACATTCGTTTTGCCCGACGCCCGCACCTGCTCACGGATGGCGTCTTCGACCATCGCCGTGGCCTGATCCACATCGGTCGGCAACCCACCTGAGATTGCCAGGTCACTGCGTATCCGCTCTTCCAGGGCGACGCGCCGGGGATCGCGCTGCCCCATCGGGGTGAGCGCATCGCAAAGCCAGTCACGCAAGGGAATGAGGTTGCCGCCCTTGGCTACCAGCGGCCCGGCGCTGCCGTCGGGTCGGGAAACCTGTGCGATCAGGTTGAGCACCATGAAGGCGTAGCGCGGCCGAGACGAAGACCGCGCAAGCATCTCCAGCAAGGATGGCATATCCAGTTGCGGGCGGCCGTCGCCGATGATCGGAGCGTGCAACATAACAGGATTGAATCAAGCACATATAGGGGGTGAAGTGAATCCCCTTTGCCGTAGATCTCATCATTTTGTCGGCTGTGACACTTTGCCCGACGGTAAAGTGTCACGCGGCCCTTTCCTCGTGGCACCGGGCAACTTCCGCCTGAGATGACCTGTGCTTTTGATACGGGGAGCTGCCCGAGGGACGCATCCGGTCTTGTTTTTCAATGGCTTCGCCGAACAGCGACTGGACGAAACCGCAACCGAAATGCGAACCGTTCGCACTATGAGCAGTCTCGACGATGCCAGCCGCCTAGGCGATATCACCGCATTCGAAGCCGAATGCCGGCAGGCGACGACGCTCGATCAGGTCAAATCCTTGCTCGATGCGATCGTGCGACAGTTCGGGTTCCGCTGGTTCGCATTGGTGCACAATGTCGACTTGAAACGGACCACCTGCAAAGCACTCCTGATAACCACCTATCCGGTACGCTGGATTGAGGAAATCATGGAGTCACGACTCTATCTTGAGGATCCGGTTCATGCCGCTTGCGTCAAAACCGTCTCCGGCCTCTCCTGGGATCAGATCGGCGATTATATCGCCCCCAATGCCCGCCAGCTTTCGATCCTTGAACGGGGTCGCGCACATGGACTGGCATCTGGGTTTACTATGCCGATCAGGATGCGCGATGAGCCTGACGCGATGTTTACAGTAGCGCGGCAAGGCGATGAGACGATCTCAAGCCCGGACCTTCTCTGTGCCCGATTGATTGGCACGGTTGCATTCGACCAGGCCCGAACCCTTCTCGGTCCCGATGAACTGGCAAACGTGCCAATAGCGCTCAGCCCGCGCCAGATCGACTGCATTGATCTGGTGGCACAGGGCAAGAGCGACTGGGAGATCGGACAGATCCTGGGTCTGAGCCGCGACACTGTCCATGAATATGTCGAAGGTGCGCGCCGGCGGTATGGCGTGCGTCGCCGGACCCAGCTCGTGCTTCGCGCTGTCCGAGACGGACATCTGAACATCGACGCGCTCGTCTAGCAGCGTCGCCCCCCCCCAATAGCGAATAGGCGCTTCAGGTCTCTCTGACTTGAGGCTCAAGGAATGGCTGGCGATCAGCGCTGCCCTGCATTCCTGCCGTCTTGCACGACCTTGCACCTCCGCTCCCCCCTTGTGGGGGGATTGCCCGAAATTGCCGCACCGGGTTCAAAAGAGAGGTGATTTTCAACGGAGAGTGGTCGGCGCATTTTTAATGCAGCGGCGCTGAAAAGCGGAGAAATCAGATGCAGCGCCTGCGCCTTTTCCTGGCCGTTCCGTTCGTGGCAATGTCCGCCCAGGCGGCTCCTGCGTCCGCCAACGATCTGGGCTGCCAGGTTTTGATTTGCCTCTCGAATCCAGGCGGTGCGACCCAGTACCCCGCCTGCGTGCCGCCTATGGTGAAGCTATGGGAGCGTCTGGCATTGGGCGGTTCATTCCCCGGCTGCTCCGGCGGCGGTGTTGCGAAGACCAAGGTCTATGATCGCAATTCGGCTTCGCGGCGCCGGGTGGTGATGACGTTCACCGACGGGCGGCAGCAATCCTATTCGCTTGCGAATATTGAAAGCTTGCCAGTGTCTCCCAGCGAACCCGGGACCGCACCACAGTGATCCTCGAGCTCGCAACCGTGGTCGGACTGGCGCAGCAATGCGCACCATCGGTTGCGGTCGAAACGCTGGTGTCAGTTGTCCACACCGAGAGCCATTTCAATCCCTACGCGATCGGCGTGAATGCCAAGGGGGTGCCCGCACCCAATCCCAGCGATCGGGCATCGGCCGCCGCAGCCGCGCGATCGCTGATTGCCCGCGGCTACAACATCGATCTGGGTCTGGGGCAAATCAACAGCGCAAATCTGAAGTGGCTTGGCCTGTCGGTCGACGACGCCTTCGATCCCTGCCGTAATCTCGCCGCAGCCGCACGCGTGCTGGCTTCCAACTATCTGAGCGTTGCGCGCTCCAGCCCTTCTACAGAGGTGGCCATCGCGACCGCCATGTCGATGTACAATACGGGCAGTCGTTCGCGCGGATTCGGAAACGGCTACGTCGGCCGCGTCTACGCGTCGTCGAGCATCGTCGTGCCGGCGATCAGGCGTAGAGCGATGCCAGAACCCGCTGCTTTGCCCGAGCCGGTGAATTTGGAACCCAAAGTCACGCAGCCGTCGGCGGTTGTTCGCTTGCAGCGCGTCCGGGACGCTTGGGACACCACTGCGGGCGCGCAGACAGCATCATTGATGGTCTTTGGGGGGGCATCCAACAGTTCACCGAAAGGACAATCCGAATGACTGCCTTAGCGACCGAATCCAAGATATGGTTGACGCCGCGCCGACGCTCTTTCGCGCAGTATCTGGCGCTGTTTATCGCGGTCATTGCGGTGTCGCTCCTGCTCACCGATCCGGCCCACGCGCAAGCAGCCGACGGTGTCACGTCGATGGCCGAGAACATCAAGACCTGGCTGACCGGCACTTTTGCGAAAACCATCGCGGTGATCGCGGTCGTCATCGTGGGTTTCATGTTCTTCACCGGGCGGGCAAGCCTGGGGCTCCTGGTCACCGTCATCGTCGGCATCTTCATCGTGTTCAGCGCGCAGTGGATCGTCGATACCATCACTGGCGGCGCGTGAGTGCGCCGGGATGGACGACGAAAAGCTTAGGGAAGAAACGCTCTTCCTGGCCGTGACCCGGCCGACGATGTGGCTGGGCGTTCCGATCGAAGCGTCGCTGCCGATCGCGCTGGCGGCGTGCCTGACGCTCATCATCACAGGCAACCCGCTTTACGCCTTCGCCCTAGCCGGAGCAATTTTGGCTATAGCCCGGCTGATCGTGCGGCACGATGCGAACGCTTTCCGCCTCCTGTGGCTCTGGACCATGACAAAGGCACGCTGCCGCAATCGGGGATGGTGGGGCGGGAGTTCCTACTCGCCCCTGCCGATCGATGGGGCAAAACGCCGGGGCTTTGCGCATGGCTAGCCGGGCCAACTCGTTGGGCGGCGCTGCCGCCCGGACGCCGTGGCGGATCCTCAAAAACGAGGCGGACCCCGCGCGTTATCTCCCCTATGCGCGTCACATCGACGACAATGTCATCGCGCTCGACGGGCGCGACCTCATGATGATGTTCAAGCTCGATGGCCTCGCATTCGAGACCGCCGACCCAATCCATCTCAACGACTGGCACGAAAAGCTCAACGGCACGCTGCGCAATATCGCCGACGACCGCCTGGCGATCTGGACCCATATCGTTCGTCGGCCAATCACGGACTATCCCGAAGGCGAGTTTCGCTCGGCCTTTGCGGCCGATCTCGATGCAAAATACCGCGCGCGGGTGACCGCCAAGCGCATGTTCGTCAACGAGCTCTACCTGACGCTCATCATGCGTCCATCCGTAGGATCGGCCGATCGTACCGGCGAGCTGCTTCGACGTCTGGCGTCGGCACGCAAGGAGGGGACCGAAGTCGACGAGGACGAGCTTGCGCGCTTTGAGGATAAAGCGCGTGACATCGAGAAGCTCCTCGCACGCTGCCGGCCCCAACGCCTCCACTTGTACGAGCATAATGGCCTG
Source organism: Rhizorhabdus wittichii RW1 (assembly GCA_000016765.1). Lineage (NCBI taxonomy): Bacteria > Pseudomonadati > Pseudomonadota > Alphaproteobacteria > Sphingomonadales > Rhizorhabdaceae > Rhizorhabdus > Rhizorhabdus wittichii. The sequence goes on along the minus strand of CP000701.1, from coordinate 126,148 downwards.
ATGTTCTCGCAGCCGCTCGAGGTGCTTGAACTGGTGATGATGGGCCGTGCTGGCAGGGTGCCCCTGGTCCGAGGCCATCTCGGCTCCGCCATCTATGGGGAACGGGTGATCTTCGGCCGGGAGACGGTCGAGGTGCGGGCGCATGACACAAGCCGGTTCGTCGGCCTTTTCGGCATTCGCGAATATCCGGCCATGACGCGGCCAGGGCAGATGAACGCGCTCCTCAGCCAGGATTTCGCGTTCGTCGTGACGCAGTCTTTCGCGTTCATGGGCAAAGCGCGGGCCTCGGAGCGGTTGCGTCGGCGTCAGAACCAGATGGCTTCGACGGAGGATGCCGCTGCGAGCCAGGCGCTTGAGCTTGCCGACGCGGCCGACGATCTGCAGAGCAATCGCTTTGTCCTGGGCGAGCATCATTTCTCGCTCGCGGTCTTCGGTGAAAATCAGAAGCGACTGGCCGAAAATCTCTCGACCGCTCGGGCGGCGCTCGCCGACGCGGGTCTGGTAGCCGCTCGGGAGGGTCCGGCGCTGGAGGCGGCCTTCTGGTCGCAGCTTCCTGGCAACTTCGCATGGCGTGCGCGGCCAGCGGCGATCACGTCACGCAATTTTGCCGCGCTCTCGCCGTTCCACACTTTCCCCGCCGGCAAGCCCGATGGCAATCACTGGGGTGCTGCGATCGCGTTGATGAAGACCGCAGCCCAGTCTCCCTTCTATTTCAACTTCCATGTCAACGACCTTGGCCACACGCTGATCATTGGCCCGTCGGGCGGCGGCAAAACCGTCGTCCAGAATTTCCTGATGGCGCAGCTGGAGAAAACCGGCGCGCAGCAGATCTTCATCGACAAGGATCGAGGGGCCGAGATCTATGTGCGGTCATCCGGCGGCACCTATCTTGCGCTGCGCAATGGGGTGCCGACCGGGTTTGCGCCGCTGCGCGCGCTTGAGCAGACCCCGGGCAACATCGTCTTCCTCGGCAGGCTGATCCGCCATCTGGTGACCCCATCGGGCACCCAGCTCGGCGTCACGCAGGAGCGGATGATAGACGAGGGCATCCTCTCGATCGGACGCCTTCCCCCGGAGGAGCGGTCCATCCTCGCGCTTCGCCAATTGCTCGGACAGCGCGATCCGGAAGGGATAGGCGCGAGGCTTGAGAAATGGTCGCGCGGCGGCGCACTCGGCTGGGTGTTTGACAATGACAGGGACGAGCTGACCCTCGAGGCCAGGTTCATCGGTTTCGACATGACGGATTTCCTCGACAATCCCGAGATCCGCACGCCGCTGATGATGTATATGTTCCACCGGATTGATGCCCTGCTCGATGGCCGTCGCCTCGTGATCGACATCGACGAGTTCTGGAAGGCGCTGGGCGATGATGCGTTCCGCGCCTTCGCGCAGGACGGCCTGAAGACCTACCGGAAGCAGAATGCCTTTCTGGTGTTCGGGACGCAAAGCCCGGCTGACGCTCTGCGATCGGACATCTCGCACAGCATAATGGAGCAGGTCGCCACCAAGATCCTCTTGCCCAACCCCCATGGCCGAGAGGTCGATTATATCGACGGGCTCGGCCTCACCCGCGCCGAGTTCAAGCTCATCAGAAACGATCTGATCCCCGAAAGTCGGCGATTTCTGGTCAAACAGGGTCACGATTCCATCGTGGTGGAACTCGATCTCGGCGGCCTGTCCGACGAGTTGGCCGTTCTTTCGGGCACCACCGAAACCGTCGGAATCCTCGATCAGGTTCGCCGCGACCAAGGCGACGATCCCAGCCAATGGCTGCCCGTCTTCCACGAGCGCCGCCGTGCCACCACCAAAAGGAAAGGATAAGGTCATGAGAGCAATTCGAGCGCTGGCGGTTGTCGGCGGATTGGCGATCTCGGTGCCGGCGTTCGCGCAGGGCATCCCGGTCTATGATTCCAGCACGTTCCTGCAGACCCTCTCGACGGTGAAGAACACCCTGTCGATGATCGAACAGGGAAAGCAGCAGATTTCCCAGGCCACCGACATGTTCAACAGCGTCAACAAGCTGACGAACGTCAATCAGATTGCCTCGTCTCTGAACACCGACGCCGTTCGCCACCTCTTGCCAAGCGAAGCACGGGACATTCAGCGCCTTATGTCTTCGGACACGACAGGCCTCGGCAGTCTTGGATCTTCCGCAGATCGGATTCGCAGCAACTACCGGGTCGATCTTCCTGCGCTCCGCCCTGACGCGACCGCTTTCGAGCGTTCAAGCCGCGATTCCATTTCCCGCAATGGCGAAATGGCGGCGCGTGACGCGGCGATTGCCGAGGCAGCATATGGCGTCACCGCCCAGAGAACGACGGGTCTCGAGGAACTGCGTTCGTCGCTGGACACCGCGTCTGACGCGAAGGACGTGATGGATATCCAAGCCCGTGTTGGCGTGGAAAATGCACACATCCAGAACGATGCGGTCCAGCTTCAGGCGCTTCAGATGCGGCAGACCGCCGAGGCGAGATTGCGTTCGCAGCGAGATGACGAGACCGGCCTCGCCAAGCTTCAGCAGAGCTTGAGTAGCCGGCCGTGAAGGGGATCGCCGCAGCCCTCCCACTTCTCGCGGCCACGTTCCTGAGTGGTTGCGGGCAGCCGATCGGCAAGGCGGACCTGAAGTCCGATCCCAAGTTCCGTGCTGAGATCCTCGCTGCGTGCGCCAACGGCACCCACACCGATGCCCAGGAATGCAGCAACGCAAAGGACGTCGAAAACGCCGACAAACTCGAGCGTTCGCTGGGTCACAAATAGGCAGGAACCCAGCCATGGCGTCCACACTCTTCGCGGATATCTACACCAACATCGACGGGAAGCTCGATCTCTTCCTGAACGAGCGTCTCAACAACGTCATCGATGTCGTGCGGGGACCGCTGGCGCTTGGCTTGGTCATCTACATCGCGCTGTTCGGGTATATGGTGATGCGCGGTATCGTCAGCGAGCCTTGGGGCGAGCTGGTGTACCGGATGGTGAAGCTCTGCCTCCTCTATGTTGCAGCCACAACCGTCGCCTACTCCGAGTGGATCACGAATCCGCTCTTTCATGGGATGCCGGACGCCATCTCACAGGCGCTGGCGGGCAAGACCATCACTAGCGTCGGTTCGGTGTTCGACGATTATTTTGGCCAGGTCGATTCCCTCGTTTTGATCATCCGAACCGAAGCCGCGACCTATCTCGACATTAATCCGTGGAAGCTCGTTCTGCTCACGCTGGCGGTGGCGATTTATGGATTGGCGGGCCTCTCCGCAGCAATCGGATTTGCGATAACCGTGTTCGCGAAGGTGGCGCTCGCCGTCGTGATCGCGCTTGGTCCGATCTTCATAGCGTTATCGCTCTTCGAAACCACGCGTCGCTTCTTCTACGGATGGCTCGGGCAGGTATTCAACTATATCGTCCTAATGGCGGTGATCATCGCCATCACAGCTCTGATCACCGATCTTGGTGCCACGGCGCTGACTGCGGCCGAAGGCACGCCGGACGTGACGATCGGCGCTGTCTTGTTTGCGGTCTACATCTTCCTTGGGACGATATTCTTCTTTCAGGCCCCGTCGATCGCGACCGGCATTGCGGGGGGCGCTGCGGCCGGCGTCGGCGCTTTTGCCGGCTCGGCCTGGGGGACCATGGCGGCACCGTTCCAGCAACGTCGCAGCGCTCGCAACAGTCGCAATCTCGAACGTGCCGCCCAGCGCGGTGGTTCGGTGAGCCGCGCATGAGGAAGGAAGACCCTTTGACGAGACCAACCACGATAGTCCGCGCGCTCCGGCGATCAGCCGTCGTCATCGCACTGATCCCGTCACTCGCCCAAGGGGCATCGGGGCCAAAGAAACTACCCGTCTGCAACGGCAAACATCTGCGCGAGGTGAACATCTACGGGAGCGTGCTGCCGGGTTCGCCGCTCCCGGCAATCGTCGCACCCCCTGCCCCGCCGCCCGTGCCGCAGATCAAACAGCCAATTGATGCGGGCACGCCGCCCCCGCCTGTTCCCGCCCCGCTTCCCGAAAAGACGTCCGCGCGCGCGACCCCCGGCACCTTTGGGAGTTGCTGATCATGCGGAACCAGACCGAAGGCGTGCCGGCAAAAGACGCTGAACTCTATTTCGGGCATGCCCGATCGTGGGATCAGGACCGTCAGCGCAAATCGTTACGATCCGAACGCATCGCCTGGGTCGTGGCCGGCCTGGGGCTGCTTGCCGCGACCGCGGAGGGCTTCGCACTCGCGGGCCTGGCCCCGCTGAAAACGGTCATGCCGTACATCATTCGCGTCAATCAGACCACAGGCGCGGTCGATGTGCAGACCACCCTCACCCAGAAGCCGATGCGCTATGACGAGGCGGTCACGAAATTCTTCCTCGCACAATATGTCAGGGCGAGAGAGAGCTGGTTGCCGGCGGCGGCCGAGGAGAATTTTCGCGCTGTCACAATCCTGTCCGAACCAGGCGAGCAGCAGCGCTGGGGCCGGTTTTTCAACTCGAACAACGCCGCGAGCCCACAGGTCGTCTGGGGCAAGGGTGCGGTCGTCCAGGCCCGCGTGCGCAATATCGCCTTCATCAACGATCGTGTGGCCAATGTCCGTTTCACGCGGACAGTGCAGACCGACACCGATACGCAGAGCAGCGACTGGATCGCAACGGTCACCTTCCGGTACACGAATGCGCCGATGGCGGAGGGCGATCGCTATCGCAACCCATTGGGGTTCCAGGTCGAGAATTACCGCGCGGACCCAGAGGTGGTGCGGTGAAGCGCCTTCTCTCCATCGCGAGCCTTCTCACCATAATAGCGACACCCGCCCTCGCGGAGGACACCCCGCGCGGTGGGCCGGCGGATCCGCGCGTGAAGTTCGTCGAATATCAGGAGACCCAGGTCTACCGGATCGTCGGCACATTTCGGACGGCGACCCAGGTGGTGCTCGGGGCCGACGAGACGATCGAACATGTCGCGCTCGGCGACACCGTCTCATGGGAAGTGGCGGTTGCCGGTCATATCCTGTTCCTGAAACCCCGCGAGCGGGCGGGACCGACCAACCTCATCGTCACGACCAATCGCGGGGGCGAACTGCGCAACTACGCCTTCGAACTGACCGCGCGCCGGGGACCGATCGGCAGCGGGAGCCGTGACACATTCTTCCAGGTTCGGTTTCGCTACCCGCGCGATGAGGCCGATCGTGCCGCGCGCATGCGCGCCACCCAGGAGGCGCAGCGCGTCGCCGCGCTGCAGGCGAGTGCCGTTCGGGGCGCTCTTGACCATGGCGTCATCGATGGACCGCGCAATTTGAACTACAAGGTCCAGGGTGCGAGCGACCTTCAGCCGTCGGAGATCTCCGACAATGGCCAGTTCACGGTCCTGCGTTTCCCCGGCAACCATGAAATCCCGGCGATCTATCTGGTGCGACCGGACGGCTCGGAGTCCTTGGTCCCGTTCGATGTCCGCGACGAGTTCGTGGTCGTCCACGCCGTGGCGGCTCAACTGCGCCTGCGCCGGAACCGGGAGGTGCTGTGCATCTATAATCTCGCGCCGACACCTTATGGCGTCGATCACGGCACCAACACCGCATCGCCGCATGTCGAGCGCACCATACAAGACCCGAAGGAGTGAGTGCGATGGACGAGTCTGCGGCCGAGGCCCCTCGTCGCCCGCAAGGCGACCCAACACCTGAACGTGATGAAATCATCCGCGAACGCGGCATCGATCCGATCGGTGGGATGACACCCGCAAAGCGGAATACCGCCCTTATTTTCGCCGGGACGGCGATGGTGCTCGGCATTTTGTGGGTGAACTCGGGACCGAGCAAGACCGGCTCGAGTTTGATGGGGAAGCCCGAGGCGATGGCCAAAAGGCCGGATCTCGCGGCGCGCGAAACGGTCGCTTATGATGCTGTCGCAGCGAAACCCAAGCCGCTCGGCGCCGTGGGCGCCGATCCCAATGCGCCTGTCCTCAACCCTCCGCCGACCGTTGGCCCTGACGGACAGATCGTGCCGGCAATACAACCCGGAGCGCAGCCAGCGGCGGCACCGCAGAACACGCGCCAGAACCTGGCCGATCAGGCCCGTCGTTCAACATTGATCGCTTATGGCGGCCGCGAGGCGCTGCAGGCTCCGGGGGGTTCCAACGGTGCTGGCTCCGAAACCGGCAATGCGGGCATAGCTGGCGACGGCTCGACCGATCCAGCCGTCCGCAGTTCGCCCAATGCGCTCGATGCGCTTCGTCAGAGTTCGGCCGTTGGCGAGGCACGCGCCTCGATGCTGCCCAATCGCAACTATCTCGTCACCGCCGGCACGCTGATCCCCTGCATTCTTCAGACCGCCATGAATTCGGCGCAGCCAGGTTACACCTCCTGCCTCATTCCGCGCGACGTCTATTCGGAGAACGGCCGCGTCGTGCTGATGGAGAAGGGCACCAAAGTGCTCGGCGAATATCATGGCGGCATCCAGCAAGGGCAGAACCGGCTCTTTGTGCTCTGGACCCGGGCCGTCACGCCGCAGGGCGTGCGCATCGACCTGGCTTCGCCGGGCTCCGACGCGCTTGGGCGGGCCGGCATTGCCGGATCGGTCGACACCTTCTTCTGGGCAAGGTTTGGCAGCGCGCTGTTGCTCTCGCTGGTCGATGATGCCGCCTATATCGCCGGACAGTCGGTCTCGGGCGGCAGCAACAATTTCAACAACACGACGCGCACGCCGAGCGAGGGGGCGAGCATCGCGCTCCAGAACAGCATCAACATCCGTCCGGTCCTGAAAAAGAACCAGGGCGAGGAAGTCGGCATCTTCGTCGCCAAGGACTTTAACTTCGCCGACGTCTACAATCTCGAGCTGCGGCGCTGACCCATGAGCGATACCGCCGTCCTGCGCCATTATCTCGCGCCGATCCTGCCGCTGCTGGAGCCGGTCGAGGTGACGGAGCTTGTCATCAACAAGCCCGGCGAAGTCGGCATCGAAGATCATCGCGGTTGGCATTGGCATAACGTCGCCGAACTCGACAGCGACTGGCTCGCGACGCTGGCCGTCGCCGCCGCGAGCTTCACCCGGCAGGACGTCAATGCCGAGACCCCGATCTGCTCGACCATTTTGCCAGGCGGCGAGCGCTGCCAGATCGTCATACCCTCGGTAACCCCGACCGGCGCGCCATCCTTCACGGTGCGCAAGCCTTCGCGCGTCAATCTCGCGATCGATCAACTCGCGCAAACAGGTTTGTTCGCTGGCACACGCTCGGCCTCCCACGGTCTCGGCGAGGTCGATGCCCAGCTGGTGGCGCAGCGCGATGCCGCTGACTGGCCGGCGTTCTTCAAGACCGCCGTTGCCGCCCGTAAGAACATCCTGGTGAGCGGCGCGACCGGCTCGGGCAAGACCACCTTCGCCAAGGCGCTGATCCAACTGATCCCGCCCGAGGAACGGCTGCTGACGATCGAGGATACGCGCGAGCTCGTCGTCGAGCATCGCAACGTCGTGCACATGGTCTATTCGAGCGAGCGACAGGGGCTGGCGAAGGTCGGCCCCAAGCAGCTGCTCGAAAGTGCGCTGCGCATGCGGCCCGATCGCATCCTCCTGCAGGAGCTGCGCGACGGCACCGCCTTCTTTTATCTGCGCAACGTCAACTCGGGGCACCCGGGTTCGATCACAACCGTCCATGCCGGCTCGGCGTTGGGCGCGTTCGAGCAGCTGACGTTGCTGGTCAAGGAATCCGAAGGCGGGCGCGATCTGGCCCGCGACGACATCCGCGGGCTGTTGCACATGCTCGTCGACGTGGTCGTCCAGACGCGCAAGCGCGCCGGAAAATTCGAAGTCGAGGAGGTGTATTTTGACCCGCCTGTCGGACGCACGACCGCTCACTAGGGTCGTAATCGTCGCGGGGGTTCTCGCGGCAACCTTTTTGGCATGCGCCCTGTGCGCGGTGCTGGTCGCACTGGTCGGCCTGAACCAGATCGGCCCGCGAATGCAGATCTCGGCGATACCCGCATGGCTCTGGTATTATCGCGGCGATCCGCTGCTTCATCTGTGGCTGAAGCGAGGCGCGCTGATCAGCGGCGCGATCGCTTTCGTCATCCTGCTCATCATCCTGAAGCGAGGGCGCACGCTCCACGGCGAAGCCAGGTTCGCGCGTGAAAGTGAAATCCGCCGCGAACATCTGCGCAGCAACAGCGGGATCATCGTCGGACAGAAAGGCGGCCGCTATCTCGTTTTCGGCGGCACCGAACATGTCTTGCTCGAGGCGCCGACGCGCGCCGGCAAGGGCGTCGGCGTTGTGATCCCCAATCTCCTGAGCTGGGCAGACTCGGTGGTGGTGCTCGACGTGAAGCGCGAGAATTGGGACATCACCGCTGGTTTTCGCGCGCGGCATGGCCAGGCGGTCTATCTGTTCGATCCGCTGGATCCTGAAGGGCGAAGCGCCCGCTACAATCCCTTGAGTTTCATCGACCGGCTCGACGACACCGATGTGATCAATGAACTCCAGAAGATCGGCGGCATGCTGTTTCCGGCCCCGGAAAAGGCTGATCCGTTCTGGGCGGAAGCGGCGCGCGCCGCCTTTGTCGGCGTCGGCGCCCTTGTCGCAGCCAACCCCGCCCTCCCCTTCACGATCGGCGAAATCTATCGGCGGCTGACAGCGGGCGATCCGAAGGTCGAACTCCCCAAGGTCGTCGAGGAGGCGCAGCAGCGCGGGCAGCGGCTGAGCCAGGCGTGTGTGTCGGCGCTGAGCGACTTCACCTCCGCGTCCGACAACACCTTCTCCGGCATCAAACAGACGATCACCTCGAAGCTCAATCTGTGGCTCAACCCCTATGTCGATGCTGCGACATCGGAGACAGATTTTGATCTGCGGCAGGTCCGGCGCGAGCGGATATCGATCTATCTTGGGGTGTCGCCCGACAATATCGACCGGATCGCGCCCGTCTATAACCTCTTCCTCCAGCAGCTGATCGATCTCAATACGCGGGAACTGCCCGAGAATGGCGGCCGCGTGCCGGTGCTCATTTTGCTCGACGAGTTCGCCCGCCTCGGCAAGGCGCCGGTCATCGCCTCGGCCTTTTCTTATGTCGCAGGCTACGGGCTTCGCCTGTTGCCAGTCATACAGAGCCGTTCCCAGCCCCGCGGGATCTATGGCGTGGACGTCACCGACGAGATCATCGCCAATTGCGGCCTGGAGATCGTATTTACACCCAAGGAGCTGAAGGTCGCCAGCGAACTCTCCGAGCGGCTTGGCTATTTCACGATGAACGTCAAATCGAAGAGCCGCACGATTCATGGCCTGCTCGCCAATCGCAGCATCTCGGAATCAGACCAGCGCCGTGCGCTGATGATGCCGCAGGAACTGATGCAGATGCCCAAGGGCGAGCTTCTGCTCATGCGCGGAGGCATTCCACCCGTCAGGGGCCGCAAGATCGAGTATTTCCGCTCGAAACGCTTCACGAGCCGGATCAGTGACCCACCCAAGGTCGCGCCCCGTCCGATCGCGATCAACGCCATGTCGTCGGCCACCAAATTGGCAGGCGAGGCGAGCAGCAGTGATCCTTTGGCGCAGGCCCTTAGCGCGAAGAAGGCCGCCTTGTTGAGCGACGATCAGGCGACCGCGCCGACAGAACGGGCGGAACCTGTCATGCGCGCGCTCACCGGTAACGAACTCTCGGGCTTTGCCGAAATCACCGATGACATGTTGGTGCTGGGCGACATGGTGGATCTACCACCGCCCGGTGACGAACAGGCAGCTATCGCCTTTGTCACGGCGATGACGGCCCGGGCCGTTCTCGAGCCCGTGGGTGGAGGCGCCCAATCTCCAGCATTTGTGACCGAAAGGCATGACCATGACAGAGAATGATCGCAAGCAATCCGGGACGGCGAGGGCTATTACCAACAGCGTTGGCCTCGACGACGCCAGACAGCGCAAGGCGCAGCCGCCAGGGGCGGCTGCGCTAGAAAAGTCCTCGCCCGGGGGACCAAAGGACGGGCCCACCGAAGCACCTGGTGATGTCGGCGCTGTCGGTGCGTCACGAAGTGCGCCCAAGGTGCATTCCCTCAAGGCGGGCGACGTTCCGGAGAGCGTGCGGAAGCGCTATTATGCCGACAAGGCGAAATGGTCGGGCGAACCTGCCTTTTTCACGACGGCGCAAGCAAAGGATCCCGCGTTTCGCGATCAGGGCCGACGTCTGGTCACGGCGACGGAGAGCCAGGAAGTCGTCAAGGATTTGGTGGCGATCGCACAACACCGCAATTGGGATCGGATTCACGTCACGGGATCGGAAGAATTTCGGCGATCGGTCTGGATCGAGGCCAGCCAAAAGGGGCTGGAGGTACGTGGCTACAAGCCCAACGATCGCGACCTCCAGGAACTCGACCGGCGGCGCGGGGAAACGAGCCGCAATACGATTGCGCCCATGGCAGCCCGCGACGTCGATGTCGTCCGTGGTTCAACTGGGATGGGCCGCGAGAGCGACGCCAGTGGTTTGGAGCGGCCGGGTGCGCGGCGCGGCGATCGTGGCACCACGCCGAATGATCGCGCGGCCGACAGCCAGATGCGCGTGATGGAAGCGGTGATCCGACGGACGTTGTTCGACAATCCCGAGGCGGTTGCGCGGGTGATGACAGTCGCCCGCACACAGCTCGATGCGCATATCGCGGCGGGAAGGAACATCCGACCGGCAATGGTCAAGGATACCGCCCCCAGCGTCAGGCAGGATGTGGTCCGCGGCCGTGACCCAGCCACACCCCCCATCCCTCGTCAGGGTCGCGAGCCCAAGCCCCAGGAGCGTAACCGGTCTCGGTGATCGGGAATCGGGTCCTTTGGGCCGCAATCGCCACTGCGCAGATGGGTAAGCCGATCGCTCCTGGTTTAAGAACCGCCATCTTTGTTCGGCTTTGCCGAACATTTATTGTGATTGATAAACCACAAGCGATGCAACTCGAGCCTGCCTTATATATACTATGCGCGCGAACCGTCCCGCAAAGCGCAACACTCTTGCCATATAATATAATGACCGTTATATCGAACGCGCCGGACATCGCTCACAGAGGCTCAAATTGCGCGAAGGATATAATCTCAAGACGCTTGGACCTCGGGCCGCCCAGCTGATCGTCGAACTTAACGAACGCCGTCAGCCGATCTTTTCGCTCGCGGACGTCACCGAGATCACAGGTCTGAGCCCGTCATCAGCACGCAGTCTCGTCGCGAACACCGAAGCACGCGGCATCGTCACGCGCCTCAAGCCCGGCCTTTACAATCTCGTGCCATTCGAGCGGGGCCGCGACACCGAGCATGTGAGCGATCCCTACCTCATCGCCAGGACTCTGGTTGGCGACGCGCCCTATTTCATCTCCCACGGCAGCGCCCTCGAGCTGCACCGCATGGTCACCCAACCGCAGTTGGCCATCATCGTCTCCTGCGCCAAACGACTGCGCCCGCAGCACATCCACGGGTATGAGTTCCGCTTCGTCGACGTCAAACCAAAGGATTTCTTCGGCCTGACCGAGATCTGGATCACACCCGAAGAGCAGGTCCGGATCAGCGATCCCGAGCGGACCATCATCGATGGTCTCGACCATCCGCAATATGTCGGTGGCGTCACGGAGGTCGCCAAGGGACTCTGGATGAAGCGCGATACGCTACGGATCGAACTAATGATCGACTACGCGCTTCGACTCGGCGTTGGCGCGGTAATCCGGCGCCTGGGCTATCTGCTGGAATTTTACGGGCTGGCCGATGCAGCCGCATTGGAGCCGCTGCGCGCGCGGCTGACCCCGACCTATCAGCGTCTCGATCCCCTGTTTCCTAACGAGGGCCGAATGCTGGCCCGATGGCGCATCCGACTCAACGTCGAGCCTGACGAACTCGATATGATCCGGAGCAGTTGATGATACCCCAGCGCGATCTCTCCCGTATCGCCAACGGCCTTCTCACGCCACGCGGCCGCCGCGTGCCTGAGGCGGTGATCGAACGCGATTATTGCCTGGCTTGGTTCCTGACCGCTCTGGCCCAGCATCCCTTGCGCGAATTTCTCGCCTTCAAGGGCGGGACGGCATTGCGCCGCTGCTGGTTCGAGAACTACCGCTTCTCCGAGGATCTCGATTTTTCGCTGATCAAGCCGATCGACCTGGACGCGATCCTCTCCGGCCTGAACGAGATCTTTGCCATCGTCGACGCGGCGTCGGGGATCAGCATGGCCTTTGACCGGCCCGACCGGCATGGCCATCAGAACACCCACACCTTCTATTTGAGCTACAAAGGCCCCCTGCCCGCCCGTAGCGACGTGAAAGTCGATATCACGATCAATGAGGTGTTCTGCTTTCCGCTGGCCGAGCGTCCGATCCTGCGGACATTCGAGGAATTTGCCGACCTGCCGGAAGGCCCGACCATTCAGGCCTACAGCCTGGCGGAGATATTCATCGAGAAGCTCGCGGCACTGTCGGACAAGGCCCGCACCGAGCCGCGTGATCTCTACGACCTTTGGAATCTGCTTGAGGAACGGGACATCCGACCAGCGGAATATCTTGGCGAGTTTACCCAGAAGCTCACTCTGCGGGAGCGCATACCCAATGGGGGGGGTGACCGCAGCGATCGCCGCCAAGGAGAAGCGACTGGGCACGCTATGGACTAAGCGCTTACAGCACCAGATGAGCGATCTGCCGCCATTCGAAGGGGTGTTTCGCGAGGTTATGCGCGTTCTGCGCGAAGCCGATCTACCAGAGTAGGATTGAGGTCATGCCCTGACGCGTGACCCTCGCTTCCGAGAAGTATGCTGGCAATTCTGATTGCCATGGCCCAAGCGGTAAAGGCCGCCTCTGGGACATTCGCGATTGTCGGCTTACGGAAACTGACTTGGCTAAAGCCGACATTCGCAGGCCCTTTTAGCCCATATTATTCTCGGGAATTCACGTCGATTTCGATGTGGGGCTCAGCGACAAGCGCGTGCCCTCGACATGACGAAAGGCACGGTCGCGGCAAGTCAGCAAAATCACCTGCATGCGCTTTGAGGCGTCGAGGAGAATCTCCGTCATCAGGTCGAGCCGGGCATCGTCGGAGTATACCAACGGGTCGTCCAGGATCAGCGAGACGGGCCTGCCTTGCTCCAGGAGCATGTCAGCCACTGCAAGCCGTGTCAGGATGCCAAGCTGCTCCTGGGTACCGCGCGACAGGTTGCCGCAGCCTTCATCAATGTTGCCCCGAATTATGCTCTGAAGGCCCAGATCCTCAGAGTAGCTCAATTCACATCCCGGCAGTAGTCGCTCGACATGCCGCTTAGCCCGCTTCGCAACCGGACCCACATAGGTTCTGGAGGTCTCGAGGCGGGCAAGCTCGAGCGTGTCCCGCAGCAGCTTGATCGTCTCTGCTTCCTCGCGGATGCGGCCATAGGCGAGACTTGCAGCTTCGGCTCCCTCCAATGCGGCGGCTGCACGTTCTGCCAGGCCCTTGCCGCCTTCGCTTTCGATCGTACCCTCAAGACGGGCGATATCGGTCTCAAGCTTGCGCTTCGTGCCGTTTGCGGCCGCTGCTCGTGCATCGATCACTGCAATTTTGCGCTCGATCGCGGCAATGTCATGTGCCGAAGCATTTTGCTCGGCCTCTGCAAGTTTGACGGCATGTTCGGCTGCGCTGCCGCGCGCGTCGGCGAGGGCGTCGGGGAGGGTAGCAAATTCTACATGGGCCTCAATATCGGCAACCAGCGCGGTGGCGTTCCGCTGGTCACTGGCAGCCTCGACTTCTGCTGCGGCCAGGGGCCTGTCCTGCTCCTCAAGTTTCCGCAGTGCCTCTATCGCGGCATCGTGAGCGCCCTCGGCACGGGCGGACGTGATCTCCATCTCCTCGACCGCGAGCTTTAGCGTAGCAATGTCAGGCGGCTCGATGGTGCCGCTGTCAGGTACGTCAATCATCGCGGCGACGAGAAGCTTCAGCGCCTCTGGCCCTGCGCGCAGATCCAAGAGCGTATCTGGCTGTGTGAGCGCGTCGATCTGGGTCAGCAGGGTTTTGATCTCACCATCCGCCTGACGCGACGCTTCATGGGCATTCCGCGCGACCGACACATCGGTATGACCCAATTTCGTCAGCATATCGGCAAGCGTCGCTTGCGACTTTGCCAATCTGGCAGACGCGCTGGCGGACGCAGCCGGTGGGCGAATGATAAGCGCTGCGCCGCCTTCGAGTTCGATCCGCGTTTCACCATCCAGTACCTGCTCACCGACCCCGATGGGCTTCCCTTGAATGGTGATGCCTTCGGTTGACCCGACCAGCTCAATCCGCGTGGCCCCGGCTTCAAGCTCGATGCGGCTTTTGAGTATGGCGCGTTCGAGCTCATCCAGTTTGGCGAGATCGGCGACTGAAATGCCAGCGTCCTTTAAGGCCTTTGCGCTGGCCAATTCCTCCTCAAGTCCGAGGAGCTTGCGGTGCCGCTGGCGCGCGGCCTCTGATGCCGCAGCGATGCGCGCGGCCTCAACCTGCTTCTCGCCGCCGGTCAGAAGGATACGAGCGGCGTTATAATTGGTCCGGGCCTCTGCGTGGGCTGCCTTTGCGGCATCGGCGCGATCACGAGCGAGCGCCATCTCCGTCGCTATTTCGGAGCGGGCGATACGGGACTTTTCAACTTTCTGTGATGTAATCGTCAGAGCGGCCTTGGCAGCGTCATGACGCTGGAGCAGCTCCTCCAGCCCCCGTGCCTTGCCAGCCACCGCTTGGTATTCGGCTCGCCGGGTGTGGAGCAACTGGGCAGCTGACTTTGCGGTTTCAGTCGACGCTACGAGATTTTTACGAGTCTGCGTGTCCGTATCATCCGCCAGTTCCTTCTCCAGAACCCTGAGGCGTGAACGGTCGCTTTCCAGCTCTGAAAAGCTTGCCTCCAGAGCTGCCAGTCGCTCGGACGCGATGTTCGACGCGGCTTCTGCTGCCTCCAACCTTTCCTTTGCAACCAGCTGCTTGCCTGTTGGTCGGCCCGTTGCCGTCCAAAGCTCAGCATATTGCTGATCTACGCGGGCGCGAACACGATCATAAGAGCCGCCGCCCATAATGGCGCCCACTTCGGCTTCCAACGTCGCGTGAACGCTATCGCGCACCATCCGCCCTGGAGCACTGACCTCCAACGCTTCTGCCTGCCCGACCCAGAGTAGGCCAAGCGCGCCATAGGTGTTGAGGTCCCGCGATCGGCTGCTGTCACGTTCGAACCCAAGCAGCTGTTGCAAGCGTTCCTCGGCCGCCTCTCCCTGATCTCGTCCCGTGGGCCCCCGCACTTCGATGGAGGGGGACTTCAGCAGCTTCTTGGCGACGCTCCATTGTTCACCCGCAATGTCAAAACCGACCTCGATCTCCGGGGCAACATTTTCGCCATATGGTGCGTAGGAGCTCGCCAGCTGGTTTTTGGTGGAATGCCGAACGAAGAAGGCAGCCCGCAGGGCCTCCAGGACGGTTGATTTGCCGGTTTCGTTGGGCTCGATGATGATGTTGAGGCCATCGCTCAGCCCCTCGATGGCAAAGGGATCCCGAAACTTCCGGAAGTTCGATATGGCGAGGCGCCGGATCCGTAGGCTCATGCGGCCTCTCCCCGAGCAAACTCGACAAACAGGCGCTCGAGGGCACGCCGCGCGATGACGCCGTCTACGCTCCCACTTTCTCGTAACGCATTGAGTTTCTGCGCGGCCGAACCGAGCACGCCTTCCACTGCCAAGACCTGCATGTCTTCCTCACTGGGCTGGGCGACAAGGTCGTCGGTACGAGCTTCGAGGTATCGTAGCTGGTGGCCGACATCCGCCTCGAGGATTTCGAGGACCCTGATCCGTTCGGAAAGACTGGTGACGCCGGCAATAGCAAGCTGCAGCAATGTCGCCGACGGCTCGATCTCGTTCCACAGCGTTTGCCGTTCGGCTTCAAAGGCTGCGAAGTCGTTGACCCGCCAGTCGCGCTTCAGCCATTGGAACCGTCCAGTCCGCAGCGGCGTCACGGTTGGAAGATGTCCCGTTTCGATGTCGACCAGCAAGATTTGACCCGGCGCATCGCGCTGGAAGCGATCCGTCTCTGGTGTGCCTGCGTACCAGGTGCGACTGTCTACCTCGAGAGTCCCGTGCCAATCGCCCAGCGCAAGATAGTCGAGGCCGGAAAGCCTGGCCCTGTCAGGCGCGATCTGATTGTTCGCTTCCCCGCGAGAGCCGAAGTCTCGGATAGACCCATGCGCGAGACCGATCTTAAGGTTCGCACCCGGCGTCTCCATAGCGTCAAAGGCGCTAGTGGGATCGTCCAGGTTATGCCGATGGGTGAGAGGGGCGGGCAAGATCCATGTGCCGCTTTCGATCTCCACTGGCGTGGGATGACGCAGCACGGTGATATTCGGCGCAGCTTTTCCGATCACGCGGTCCCATAGGCCACCGTTTCTGGCATAATCATGATTGCCGGGGAGCAGCCACCAGCGGCAGCCATGGCGAGCCATTCGGGAGACGGCCTGCACGATCGTACGGTCTTCCGGGCCCTCTGTGTCAAACACATCGCCTGCAACGAGCACATGGCCTGCGACGTTCTCAGCGGCAGCCTTACCGATCGCGTCGATGGCCTCGAACCGCGCATCGGTTAGGGCAGCACGAACGTCAGGTTCAAAGCGGCCGAAGGGTTTGCCGAGCTGCCAATCGGCGGTGTGGATCAAGCGCATGCCCCGCTTTAGCCGAGAGGGCGGCATGTAGGAAAGCCATTCGGCCCATCGCTACATCCGTACATTTTTTTGATTGAATCGTAAGGATCTCAAGCCTATCTCGGGGGCAATCGAACCCGCCAGGCCTCTGCTCTCGAGCATGCACACTTGGCGGGTCTTTTGTTTCTGGTGCCCCGTGGCTATGCAGACACATGTCCCGACCGTTCACTAAGCCCGCGATGACAATCGCTCAGCAGATGAGCCATCTTTCTGCGCAGGGAATGGCGATCCCGGATGCCGCAGCTGCAGAATATTGGCTTCGGCATGTCAGCTATTATCGGCTCAGCGCCTACTGGCTACCTTTCGAAAAGCCAAAGGGGCAGCCGGGGCCGCGGTTCGTCAACGGGACGAGTTTCGACAGGGTTATCGCCCTCTACGAGTTTGACCGCCGCCTACGCCTACTTTTGATGAGCGCGATAGAGCGGATTGAAGTCGCGGTACGGGGCAGTTGGGCTTACACGCTAGCCCATCAGGGCGGGCCGCACAGCTATCTCGACGCGTCGCTCTACAGCGAGCGGCGCCAGTTCCACGACAATTTCTCGCGCTTGGCACGCGAGGTCGGGACGTCTCCGGAAACCTACATCGATCATTATCGGCGGACCTATGATGACCCGGCCATGCCCCCGGTCTGGATGGTGGCCGAGATGATGTCGTTCGGCCAGTTATCCCGATGGTATTCGTCCCTCGATGACCGCGCCCTACGCAACGCTATCGCAAAACCGCTCGGTCTCCCCGAAGTGGTTCTGGTGCCGCTTCTCAAGCACCTCTCCACGGTAAGGAACAGCTGTGCGCACCATGCACGCCTTTGGAACCGGGGCTTCTTGATCCGAATGAAGCTGCCACAGAAGCCTGCCGCCCTCGCGGCAACGTTGGATTCAAATCTGGGCGCTGGGCCTGCACGGCTTTACAACAGCTTGGTTCTGAGCGGCTACCTTCTGCAGCAGATCGATGTCTCGACAAATTGGGTTTCGGAAATCGTCGCCCTGCTTTCGAACCATCCGACCGGAGACCTGGCCGCCATGGGTTTTCCTCAAGATTGGCAAACAAGGCCAATGTGGAAATGATCTGGGCGGGCAGATCGTTGATACAAACAGTTTGGGAACTAGCCGATTGACAGCGGCAGACCGCTAAGTTGGATGTACCGGACATTGGCAATAGTTTTGTAATGATAGGGGCATCCACCCACCGACATGGCCGTCAAACAGTGGCCTTATCAGGGACACTGATAGCTGCCTTACGTTCATGTGCACCTCAGGGGCTGCGTGCTCCGGCAAACTCGATGCAGTTCGCAGGCAAAAATCATCGGTCGTTAGCAATTGGGCCGAAAATGTGCTTAAATCGGGCTATGGCCAGCCTCCCAAATCTCGTTGAAAAGGCGTTGGCATTTGCCACTGAAGCACACGGCAGCATTGGCCAATTACGCAAATATTCTGGCGAGGCTTATATCAATCACCCGATTGAGGTGATGCGCATAGTGAAAACGGCGGCGCGCTACACCGATGTAATGCTGGCTGCAGCCCTGCTGCACGATACGATCGAGGACACGCCGGTTACGAACGACGATGTCGAGCGCGAGTTCGGAACGGATGTGGCAACGATGGTCATGGAGCTGACGGACCAATGCCACCAGGGTAACCGGGCGATGCGGAAAGCAGCCGAGGCCGCACGGCTAGGTATGATTTCTCCTAACGCGCAAACTGTGAAGCTAGCTGACTTCATCAGTAACAGCGCGTCGATCGTCGAGCATGATCCGGGGTTCGCGATGAAATACCTCCGCGAGAAGATGCAAGTCCTAGAGGTCATGACCGATGGCGACGCGGGCCTCTACGCGCGTGCAGTTGCTCAGGTTGAGGCAGCCCGAGAAACGATCGGCTTTCGCCTGTGAAACCTGCAGGCCACCTCGTGCACATCGCACACGGCTCGCGCTTCTTGGGCGCATCGACGCCCGCTTCTTACGAGGGCTTCAGTTAAGCCGCCCTCATTTTGCATTTCTCACTTCTTTAGCTTCATCTGCGGACGGGCAGCCTCAGCCTGTTCCTTTGCGATTTTGAAGTTGGCGACCAGCTTCTCCAGCTCGGCAAGATGTGTCTGAAACTCTTCTGGCTTCGGCACAGGCACCGTGTCTGAAGCCGGGTTGTCGTGGCTGTGAGTATTGGCGCGCGACATGCCCTCGTGGAACTGGATCGCAAGGGAGTCGGGCAAGGTGACAAAGCGGAGCATCTGGGTCTGCACGACATCCGAGCCGCGACGGACGATGTCGCAGAAGATCACTTCCTCGACCACGCGTTCATACGTGTCGCGCAGGCGGCCATAGAGTCCTTTGATCTGATACTCATAATCGGCCGGGCTTGTGGCGTAGAGCTTAGTCATGGGCGCTAAGCGGCTCTTGATGATGCCGATGCGCTTGGCGACGTTTAGACCCTTCCAGCCCATTCCTGCTGGGTCGACTTTGCCGGACGCGTTGAGGTCGCTGAAAAGGGCGACGGTCACAGGATCTATTCCGGCTTCATCCGCCGCGCGGCATAGCTCGTTGAAGAACACCATATCGTGGGTAAACACCACTACCTGCCGTTTACCCGCTTCCTCCGCAATGCGGTCGGCGACCTTGGCGCTCCGCTCACGATCAAGTGAGGAAACCGGGTCATCAACAATGATTGGGCCAGTTCCATCGGTTAGCGCGACCTCTGTCAAAAAAGCTGCGAGCGCGAGCGCCCGTTGTTCGCCTTCGCTTAATATCTGTGAAGTGATCTTGGTCAGCGCGGTTTGCGGGTTCACCTCGAACTCCGCCTTAGTTTGCCCGCTTTTCCGCGCCAAGCCGACCTTCAAATGCTTGATTTCGAAGCGCTCGCGCTCCGCATCGAATTGCGACACGACAGCCGATGTCAAATGGGTATCGAGCAATTCATTCGCCCGTTTGGTGATGCCGGACGTTGCGACCAAGGTCAGCGCCTTCGCATAGGCAGCGTCAGTCACCATCAGATCGCGGCGCGTGATCAGCTTCGCGGCGTTGGCGTTCAAGATCTTGCTATCTTCGAGTTCGGCCTTTTCAGTCTCAAGCTTGAGCCGCTCGTCCGCGTCACTGGCTTTTATCAGTTCGGCTTTCTCGTCGGCAAGCTTGATGGCCAATGCCTTCACTGCCTCGGTTGGTGGCACGAAAACTGGTAGGTCGCTTTCTGGGGTTCCTGCGAGCCGCGCTATTGCTTCGGCATTACGTGCAGTGACCGATTGCCGGAATGTCGCCAGGGAATCAGCCAGCGCTGTGTCGCGCGAACGGATTTGTTCGATGCGCTCGGCGAAGTCGTCCGCGTTTAGATACTTAAACACCGGGAATGCTGCGATCGCGTCGACTACGGCCTGCTCTGCTTGGGTCGCTGCTGTGTCGAGCGTATCGTCCATATAGGCCTGAAAGCGCTCCATCCGGGCTGCGCCATCAGCCAGCAGCGGTTGCTGACAGAGCACGCAGGCCGCGTCAGAAGCGTCCGTTGGTAGGACCGGGAACGCCTCGTCGGGATAGGCTTCGGCGACCGAGTAGTCCCGCGCTGCGCGCCATAATTT
This sequence comes from Rhizorhabdus wittichii RW1, assembly GCA_000016765.1. Taxonomy (NCBI): domain Bacteria; kingdom Pseudomonadati; phylum Pseudomonadota; class Alphaproteobacteria; order Sphingomonadales; family Rhizorhabdaceae; genus Rhizorhabdus; species Rhizorhabdus wittichii. Next base: position 105,952 of record CP000701.1, on the reverse strand, counting down.
GCGCCAGCTCTCACTGCTCACGCCGGCCAAAGGCTCGTCGTCGAACAGCGCGCCGGCAGTGAGCCTGGCCGTTTCGCGCGCGGATACCGCTGCGCCCTTGAGACAGGCTGCGGCAGCCAAAGCTTCATCGCTCAGCCCGGCCTCGGCCGCCACGCATTCGATAGCCATCGCATCGACCCACGACACGAGGTTAGTCATGTCAGCAGCAGCGGTCGACCCCGCGGAAAGAATGCCTGTCACCTCTGAGAGTCGGGCGTTGTCAACGTCGGTGAAGGCCGAAGCCTTTTCGATTGCTGCGTCGCTGGTCGTTTTCGTGACCGAGCGATTGAACTTCTGCGCAGCCGTTTCACGCACAGGGAGGAATGCCACTGTTGCCAAAGAAAGTTTGGTGCCGACGGCAGTTTGTTGCTCTGCCTCCAGCAGAGCCTTGAATGACAAGCAAACCGCGTTCAGCCTATGCGGCAGTGCTAGCCCGAACGGCAGGTATCGGATCTTGTTGCCACCATCGACATAAAGCTGAGCTGAAGCGGTGTCGAAAACCGCAATCTGGCCGAGCTGCGGTGCCGCCGTCATGCCAGGGGTCCAGGTGATCGGAACATCCCCGGCACCAGCATCGATTATGATGTCGGCGGAGAGCGCGCCCTTTCCGTCACCGTACACATCCGCCAGCACCTTCAGCGTCGCTGCGCTCTCGATACGGGTCCGGCATGCAGTCCGCAAAATCCGAACGAAGCCACTCTTGCCGCTGCCGTTGCGACCGTAGACCACGGTCAACGCCTTGGGGCAGAAGTCGAGAGAAGCGTTAGAAACTAGGCGATTGACGCCCGCAATGTTGGCAATGCCCTTCAGGACGATCGGGGTGTGACTCCCGCCGCTGAAGTGCGCTTTGGTGAACGGTTTAGAAGTTGCCGGCGTCTCTGCGAGCCTGAATCCTGCCGCGTGCTTGATCATGCAGAGCAGTTCGGTCCTGTCGCTTTCACTCAGATCATTGGCGATGGCCAAGCGGCGAAGGCAATCCTGACGCCATGGCGCTTGTGAGTTCGACCAAGCAACAATATCGTCAATCGGTTCACTTGCCATCATTCCTATCCCCCCGGTCATTTGGATGATGGCAGGCTCAGTTGCTCCGCGCCTGACTTCACCCATTCCGCCCGGGAAGAGAGCCCGATCGTTGCGATACCATTATAGTCAAAAGGTCGCCGAGCGCGAGCCGAAAGTCATTTCACGGAAAACAGCGGCCCTCAGAGGCGGCTTAGACCCTACGCGTGGCAGGCAATTGCTTCTCCGTGTGATCTCGACATGAAACCCGAACGGGGTAGCCGTCAGACCCCGCTTACATCCTTTCCGACTTCGCCGCAGCATCAACGCGAGGGTAATGTCCAGAAAACCTCAAATGACGGGCAGGTGCACGCATATCATGGAAGGTGGCGTTTGAACTTTTGATAATTTTCTGACGTCCGCAGGAGGTATAAACGTCCATCTATCACAAATCCGTCAAGTTGATGCGCTAATGTGTATTCCGAAAGATCGGAGGCTGTGTTGACAAATCCCTTATGTTTGAAGTTTAGGGAAGTGTTGCATAGCACTCCACAGCCCGTCTTCGATTTGAACGCCGTTAAAAGATCGAACATCGGACGATTGCTCGATGCGGATACCGTTTGCAGCCGCGCTGTTTGGTTCACATGGGTTACTGCTGCAAGTTCATTCGTCAAAGCGCGATACGTATAGAGCATAAATGGGCTTGGATGACTGCATCCGAACCATCTTTCAGCTTCATCTTCAAGACAGACAGGAGCGATAGGGCGAAACTGTTCCCTCTGTTTGATGACATTCAGCCGTTCTCTGGTGCTGGCCTTGAAGGGTGCAGCGAGGATGGAGCGATTTCCAAGAGCGCGTGGTCCAATTTCGTACCGACCGCTGACCCAACCCAATATCAGGCCGTCGGCCAACAATGCGGCAACTGCCTCGAGGCTCGCTTCCGATTGGTCAAAAAGTGCGCTGTCGACAGGTTCGTTGTGTAGAAAGGTCGATCCGGAATAGACGTCCCACGAAATCTTTGGATTGCCTGTGAAATGGAATTGGGCATCGATGGCCGTGCCGATCGCAGAACCCGAATCGTTAGCTACTGGCGGCACAAACACCTCGCTGAATAGTCCTGATTCCTTCCATTTAATGTTCCAGTCGCAGTTGAGCCCGCATCCGCCCGATATAAGCAGCGGCATTCCTCGCCTCAGGTTCTTTTCCGCGAACTGAGAAAAGCGTTCGAACAGGCGATCGCTGAATATCCCGGCAAAATTACGAAACTCGTCATCCTCGACACCGACATTATAGTAACGTGAATCTTTGAAGACCTCGCAATCTTGCGGCCTCAGGTGCTTGCAATTTTGCAGGAGGAAGGATGCAATCATCTCTTCTTCGTCGGTCGCCTTGCTTCTTTGCGAGAATGAGGCGAGCGCCATCAGTTTGCCGGCATCGGACAGCCGGGAAAATTCGGCAGTGCGCATGTCGAAAGTTGGATCCGCGAGTGCGTAGAGCATGGCGTAGCGATGGCCGGGTTCCGGCATCACGTCCGCTATCTTCGTTATCTTGAGCTCGGCGTCGATCTCGTAGAATGCTCCAACAACTCCCTCCCAAAGCAGTGCATAGCATGGCGTTCCCTTCGGTAGATCAGAGCCTGATTCATAATTATCCGATGAGATTTCATAGCCTTGCGATGCGACGGGCGAATAGCTGGATGGAAGCTATGAACAACCACGCAGTTGCCGATGCGATGGTCTGTTCAAAGTCCTTGGCGAGGCGGCGGTTGCGATTCAGCCAAGCCAGTGTTCGCTCGACGACCCAGCGGCGCGGGAGAACCACGAAGCCTTTTGCCACATCGGATCGCTTGACGATCTCGACGGTCCATTTGCCGATACGCCGGAGCGCTTCCCTGAGCTTGTCGCCAGCATAGCCGCCATCGGCAAAGACATGGCGCAGCCATGGAAAGCGGCAGATGATTTCAAGCAGCACCAGTGGCGCACCGTCGCGGTCCTGAATGTCGGCGGTGTGGATCACCGCATGTACCAAATTGCCCTCGGTGTCGGTGAGGATGTGGCGCTTACGGCCCTTGATCTTCTTGCCCGCGTCATAGCCGCGAGGGCCGCCGCTTTCAGTCGTTTTCACGCTCTGGCTATCGATCACGCCGGCGCTGGGAGAAGCCTCGCGACCAGTCGCTTCACGAGCCATCAACAGCAGGGCATGATTGAGCGAGAGCCACAGTTTGTTATCGCGCCACAGGTAAAACCAGCGCCGCACCGTCGAGACCGGCGGAAAGCAGGGCGGCAGCATTCGCCACGGCAGTCCCCCGCGCAGCAAATACAGGATTGCCTCGACAATTCGCCGCAGCGGCCATTTGCGTGGTCGGCCCACATAGGAGGGCGGCGGCAATAGCGGTTCGAGTACCGACCATTCGGCATCGGTCAAATCGCTTGGCAAAGCCAGCCCCGCGCGGGCATACTGCGTCCGAGTGGTATCGGTCCACATCGTTGATCTCCGGAAGTTTGTTGCAAAACCCCTGAATCAACGACTGCGGCGAACGTCAAGCTAACCCGCTGATACCACTCAACTTAGTTTCGGATCGGGCTCTCAGACATCCCGAACGCGCAAAGAAGGTGCGATCGCTCATGTGACGACGAGAAGAAATCAATGGTCCTTCCCAAGAAAGCCCGCTTGCCGAAGATTACCTGATCAGGATCGCTGCCGCGATAGTCAGCCATCAGTTCTCCGTCGCGCGGTGCGTCTCCAGGCCACCAGCCGCCTTTGCACAGCACGTCGGGAGCAGCGGGAAGTTCGGCAAGTGCGTCGAATGCGTCGGGAACAGAGAGTGACGAATGCCGAAACCTCGAACCCTTTTCGGCCTCGATGGAGAACGCGAGGCGCCCGTCTTCGATGTAGGCAAACGCGCCGTCATGACCGGGGTTGTAGGAGAGTATCCTCAAGTTAAAGCTCCACCTTTGGCTGGTTCGTCGGTGCCCGAGAAGCCTCGAGCTGTTCGTTCAATTAACGATGGATCGAACGCGGACGCCCGCACCGTCTGCACCTCAGCCATCGCTGGCAGTCCGCGGTTGCTGAGGCGCCCTGCGAACTGGGAGGCGCGAGAGGGCCAGGCGTTGAAATGCAGCTTCATCGGCAGATGCGGGATCGGGGTTGGATCCCAAAGATCACGCCGATGGACCAGCAGGTCGTCCACAAGCCATCGGATCTCGCAAGGGGTCCACTCGATTGCATATCGATGCATCCCCTTCGAGGCATCGAAGCCCAGATCGATGTAGCTCGGACAACCTCTGTAGCCGTAGTCGAATTTGTCACCCTGGCTGCCCGGGTTGTAGAAGACATTGACCAGCAGCCGGTCTGGTTTACGCCCAAGTATCTCGATGTCGATTTCTTGATGCGGTGAGTTGCGGTGAAGGAAGAAGCCCGTAATCACCCCTGGCACGTCAGAGGCTCTGAAGGTCGCCTCGAACCGTCCAAAGAGAAAGTCAGCATGGCTGGTCAGAGCGCCCGCACTATATTGGCGGACGCCAAGATCTTCGCGTCGAACATGTATCTTCGCTCCGTTGAGCCCGTCGTGTTCGACATTTGAAGGGCGGAACAAGGCTAGGTTGCTAGTGAACGTGTCCGACCGCGCAGCCCAATGCTTGAGATCGAGGTTCCGAGCGCCGTCGTCGGCATCGCTCCAATTGCCATCCCCCTCGGGAGGTCGCGGGGAAGTTCGAATGCCCGTCCATGCGCCATGATCTAGCTCGACGATCCATGGAGACCGATCCCACTTGGAAGCTGCGCGTTTCCGGTACTGAATGGGTTGCCTGGATGTTTCCATGACAGGCCGCTGCCCAAGGTCCTCTAGCGTCGGGAAAGGGCATATTGGTGGGACGCATCTGAGGTGCTCGCAGAGAACCCTCCAGGCGTTGATGTCCCCGGTATCAAGCACGATCACGTCCGCGCTTTTGAGCCCCGCGAGGAGGTCCCGGACGATTTGGGCGGCATGATTGCCGGGGGTGGCCGTCACGATGAACTTGGCCTCAGGATAGCTGCGTCGAAGGTCCTCGACCATTCCCTCGAGTTGCCCCACATTAACGTACGCGCCAAACACACGATCGGCGCATCCATTGCGAAGCCGCGTCAGCTCATAGGGGGGCAGCTGTTCCAGATCGCTGCAGCATCGGTACCCGAGCATGGACAACGCCATCGCAAGGGATGACTGGCCTGAGTTGGCGGGGCCAAATGCAAAGACAGGCAATTGTGTCGGACGAGCATGAAAGAGGGCGGCGCCCTCGCTGTTTATGGCCCCGATCGTGGAGAGTGAGGGGAGGATCGAGTAGGAGTTAGTCGAGAAGATATCTCTTCTCTGGCGGACGAGCGCCCGCCTCGTCGCAAATACGTTCAGTTTGCTGAACTGATGGTTGATCCAGAGATCCACCGGGCCCCGGCATGGCAGCAGGCCAAGAAGCTTCCTCGCACCCTGTCGAGAGAGAATATACCCCGACAGATACCACAACCCTCGTTCTGGTGCGAACACGTGCCGCGACAGGAGATGCTTTGGAGCACCATGTATTGCCTCCATGTAGGAAACATAGAGCACGTCAATCTCGTTATTTCCTGATCTGGTCGTCAGTTCCTTCCATGCCTCGTCAACGTAGCGACCGAAGCTCGGATGAAACCACACATCGTCCTCAAGGACGAGAACATGCGCCTCCGCGCCCAGCGCAATTCGCCTCCAGACTTCGATGTGGGACCTGGCAACAGCAATTTCGGCCCTGCTCATTCGAATGGGCGCTGCCAGCTCGAACCGCGTGGGGAGTGTCAGAGGCTGCGGTTCGACGAAAAGCTGATCTGCCAGCGTATAGAACGGGTCCACATCCTTATCTTCGAGAGGGTCCCGCAGAAAGCTCCTCGCATCAACAGCGCTATGACGTTCCGTGATGCCCAGCAAATCATTGCCGTACCTATCCATTATCCGCCCGAGCTCGCCCTTGATGCGGGACCATCTATCTGGAGCGCGATCGAGGTTGATCACGTAGATCCTGTTGATCGTCTCTCCCGATGAATCGCATAGCCCAAAAGTTTTCGATCTCTGTCTAGGAAGACATCTGCGGAGTCCGTATCCTAGACGAAACGCAAGCCGCACCGCCGCCAGCGATGGGCGGGTCAGATTCATCGCCCGTCCGATGGCGATGCGTTGTACCGCTTCTGATTGGACAGCCTCCAGTTCCGCGCGTCGTCGCGGTAGCTGAGCGGCCACTGGCTGGTGGATGTCAGCTCCCAGTCATGCGCGACCATCAGCGCTTCAGGCAAGCATCCCTCACTGATTATTTCAAATACCGATCGAGTGAGATTTCCCGGACCGGTTGTAGCCTGAACCTCGGGTAACCCGTTCACGCTGTCAGATTCCAGGGATGCGGTGGCGTTAAACAGGGCCCTTTCAATCATGGGGTGATTACGGGGTGCAATCATGGGGGTCGTGTTGAAATAGAAAATCCAGCCCGGTTGATTGGCTCCGGCCTCGGTAAATGTCGATGGCGCCACCATTTGAGAGGTCGCGACGTCGTAGCAGTAAGGTTGAAGCTTCAGCCGTCCATCGTCAAAGAGGTGGTCGATCGGGGTGCCATGGTAGACATCGTCAGCGTCAATGTAGAAACCGCCTTCGACGAGCACCCATGAATATCTGAAGAAGTCCGACATCATCGAAGGGTGATAGCATCGAGCGAAGGCTTGCTCGTGGCGACTTCCCAAGTTCTCGCGGATAAACTTGCTCGCGGAAGCCCGGTCGAAAACCTCCAGTTTGAAGCCGTCCTGTTCCAGTTTCTTCCAAGAATTCATGCACGCTTCGACGTCGGCGGGCAGTCGTTCCAGATCGTCCCAGAACTGTACTATTCGCCTTGGGGTCGGGCCGGGCCATACAGTCGAACCGGATTTGGAAGCTCTACCCCGCTGCACCAGCTCGCGCACAAAATTAGAGCGTGCCCGCTCCTCAGGCTGTAGTGGATCGATCTCTGCACCTCCGTTCACTCTTCCCCCGTTCATCTGCGCTTTTCCCTTGGACGCATCTATAAGCACCGTTTTGTAGTAGCTACACGAGAATTTGCATTTTGCCCGCGTGCATCAGGTCATTAAAGGTACGCTTAAAGTTTAATGCTGAAGACATTAGCATCCCACATCCCTGATGGTTGGCTGTGAAAGAGTGTCGTCGTTTCAATTCCTCCGCCCCTCCAATGTGGATCGGCGTGCAAAAAGGACCCCGTTAGCGGGGTGATCGGCGTCTAAAAGGGACCCCTCATTTCGATGGTTTAAGCAGTCGGCTGGATTTTCAGGCGGCGAGATCGGGATGTTGGTTTTGGAGACAGTTTTACGGATCCGGCGCGAGTATGCCGGAGGCAAGGCGATCAAGGCGATCGCACGGGATCTGCATGTGTCGCGGAAGGTCATCCGCAAAGCGGTCCGAGCGCCGGAGGGCGCCTTTGACTATCAGCGCAAGGTTCAGCCGCTGCCCAGGATCGGTCCGTTCCAGGAGCGCCTGAACACGCTGCTGGAAGAGAACGAGCTGCGCGGCAGGCGTGACTGTCAACGGCGGAGCAAAAGTCGGCCATTCGGCGGCGTAAAACCAGGCCATCGTGTTACATGCCGGGGGTAGTGGCGTGAGGGCGTAGCCCGAGGGCCACTCCCCCCGGCATTGGTGTAATTTTCAGGGTCTGGTTTTGGCCTTGCGGGCCCGGCTGTGCGCGAGGCGATAGCTTTCGCCGTTCATCTCGAGGATGCTGACGTGATGGGTCAGGCGATCGAGGAGCGCGCCTGTGAGACGCTCAGATCCGAAGGTTTCGGTCCATTCGTCGAAGGGCAGGTTGCTGGTGATGAAGGTGGAGCCGCGTTCGTAACGCTGGGAGATCAGCTCGAACAACAGTTCGGCGCCGGTCTTGGAGAGCGGCACAAAGCCCAGTTCGTCGATGATGAGCAGCTTGTATCCGGCCATCTGCTTCTGGAAGCGCAGAAGACGGCGCTCGTCGCGGGCCTCCATCATTTCGCTGACCAGCGCTGCCGCGGTGGTGAAGCCCACCGACAGTCCTTTCTGGCATGCTGCCAGTCCGAGCCCCAACGCTACGTGCGTCTTTCCGGTGCCTGATGGCCCCAGAGCGATGGCGTTCTCACGCCGCTCGATCCACTCGCAGCGCGCCATCTCGAGCACCTGCATCTTGTTGAGCCTGGGGATGGCGGCGAAGTCGAAGCTGTCGAGGCTTTTGACGGCGGGGAAGCGCGCGGCCTTGATGCGCCGCTCGACCATGCGACGCTCCCTGTCGATCATTTCCATCTCGACGAGGCGGGCGAGGAAGCGGATATGATCGACGCCTTCAGCGGCACATTGCCGCGCGAGCTTGTGATGCTCACGCAGGCACGTAGGCAGCTTGAGCGCCTTGAGATGGTGAGCGAGAAGGATCTCCGGGGCCTGATCGCTCATGCGGCCTCCTGCCGGTCGGAGAGCAGGCTCAGATAGGCTCTGGCAAAGGTCTTCTCGACCGTGGTGCGTGGCAGGAAGGGATAGACGTCCAGGTCCAGCCTGGGCGGTACGCGTTCGATCCGGCACAGGACGAGGTGCTTGACGGCATCGAAGCCGATGGCGCCAAGATCGATGGCCTGTTCGACCGCCGCCTGGAGATCGGCGAGGGTGAACGTTTCCAGCAGGCGCAGTACCTGCACATATTCGCGCCTGCCATGTTTGTGCATGCGCCCTTCCATCAACCGCTGCAGTGTCGTGAACGCTTCGGGCAGGTCCCAGCCCTGCAAAGGCGCAGCCTGGTCGAATGCGTTGATCTTCTGCTCGATCAGCGGGAGATAATGGAGCGGGTCGAAGACAACCTCCTCGCGGGCATAGCAACGAGGATGACGGGCGATGACTTCGCTGCGGCAGCCGATCACCACCTCATCGACATAGGCCCTGATCCAGACCTCCTGATGGCCCCAGGCCACCGGAACCGAATAATCGTTGGTCCTGTAGCGCACCAGGGATTGCGAGGAGACCCGCCCGCCTTTCTGATCGCAGGCCTCGAAGGGTGTAGCGGGCAGAGGCTGCATGGCCGCGAGATCGCGCTGCAGCCGCTCACCGATCGTCTCGCTCTGCCCGCGCACCTTGTCCTGCTGGCGCTTGCGGCATTGCTCCTCCAGCCACAGGTTGAACGCCTCCCAGGTCGGGAACTTCGGGATCGGCACCATGAAGTTGCGCCGGCAATAGCCTACCAGCCCCTCCACATTGCCTTTCTCGTTCCCCTTGCCCGGGCGAGCATAGCGGTCGCGGATCACGTAATGTGACAGGAAAGCGCTGAACAGCGTGGCACGCTGCCGCGTGCCGTCGGGCAGGATCTTCGTCACAAGGCAGCGATCGTTGTCATAGACGATCGAGCGCGGTACCGCGCCGAAAAACGCGAAGGCATGCACGTGTCCGTCCACCCAGGCCTCCGCCACCGCCGCCGGATAGGCCCGCACATAGCAGGCATCACTGTGCGGCAGATCGAGCGCGAAGAAGTAGGCCTTCTGCTCCACCCCGCCGATCTCCACCAGCGCTTCCCCGAAATCGGCCTGCGCATCTCCCGCAGGGTGCGCCAGCGGCACGAACATCTCCCGGCTGCGCTGTTCGCGCTCCCGGATGTAATCCTTGATGATCGTATAGCCGCCGGTGAAACCATGCTCGGTGCGCAAACGGTCGAATACCCGCTTCGCCGTATGGCGTTGCTTGCGCGGGACACTGCGGTCACCCTCAAGCCATCCATCAATGATCGCCACAAACCCGTCCAGCTTCGGGCGCTGCGGTACGGACTGGCGCCGGTAACCCGGCGGCGATGAAAACGACAGCATCTTGCGTACCGTTTCGCGCGACACATTGAAACGCTTCGCCGCCGCCCGTTGGCTCATGCCATCCGCGCAAGCCAGACGGACCTGAAGATAAAGTTCCACGCTGTAGATCCCCACACCTCCCTGACTCGGCAGAAAGGCTTCAAGGTGGACGACTTTTACGCCGCCCGCAGCAGGACTATCCCGCCGCTACCGTGGTCGAATATTGCTCCGCCGTTCTCACGTGACCGGCTGCGGATGACGCGGATCCATGACCTGCTGGTGCGAGAAGGCTTTGAGGGTTCTTACGATGCGGTGCGGCGCTATACGACGCGCTGGAAGATCGAGCGGCGCAAGGATGCTGGCGATGGCGTCACCGCCTTCATCCCGCTGATGTTCAGGCCAGGCGAGGCCTACCAGTTCGACTGGAGCCATGAGGATGTCGAGATCGCAGGAGCGCCGATGCGGGTGAAGGTCGCGCATATGCGCCTGTGCGCGTCACGTGGGGTCTATGTCCGGGCCTATCCTCGCGAGAGCCAGGAGATGCTGTTCGACGCGCATGCGCGCGGCTTTGCCTTCTTCGGCGGCGTGCCAGGGCGCGGCATCTACGATAATATGAAGACGGCTGTGACGAGCGTGTTCACCGGCAAGGAACGCGTCTTCAACCGGCGGTTCCTGATTATGACCGACCATTATATGGTCGAGCCCACGGCCTGCTCGCCTGCGGCGGGATGGGAGAAGGGTCAGGTCGAGAACCAGGTGCAGACGATCCGGGGTCGCTTCTTCCAGCCCCGGTTGCGGTTCGCCAGTCTCGAAGAGCTCAATGGCTGGCTGGAGGCCGAGTGTCGGCGCTGGGCGGAACGGCAGCCCCATCCTGAACAGGGCGAGCTGACCGTGGCGCAGGTGCTGGAGATAGAACGATCTGCGCTGCAGCCGATGCTGGGACCGTTCGACGGCTTCAATGAGAGTGAGCATGCCGTGACCGGCACCTGCCTGATCAGCTTCGACCGCAACCGCTACTCGGTGCTCTCGACGGTGGCACGACGCACGGTGCAGGTCCGCGCCTATGCCGACCGCATCGTCGTTCGCTGCGGCGAAGAGGTTGTCGCTGAACATCCTCGCTACTTTGGGCGCAACCGCACGATCTATGACCCCTGGCATTATCTGCCAGTGCTGGCCCGCAAGCCTGGCGCGCTGCGGAACGGTGCCCCCTTCCAGGACTGGGATCTGCCACCGGCGCTTGCCCGCCTGCGCCGCAAGCTGGGTAATGGCGACGATGCCGATCGCCGGTTCGTCCGTGTGTTGTCGGCCGTACTGACCGATGGCCTGGAGCCTGTCGAAGCCGCTGTGCGTGAGGCACTGGCGACAGGCACGGCAAGCGACGACCTGATCCTCAACATCCTGGCACGACGCCGGGAACCGCCGCGTCCGCTGACGATCATCACCTCCGAGGATAGCGCCTTGCGCCATCCCCCGATCGCCGACTGTGCCCGTTACGACCAGCTGAGGACCTTCGATGCAGCGGCATGATATGATCGAGGCCATGCGCGGCCTTGGTCTCAAAGGCATGGCGGGCGCGTTCGACGATGCCGTCACCACCGGCCTTCAGCGCCAGCGCACCACCATGGAGATACTGACCGACCTCCTGCGAGCGGAGGCGACGCATCGTCATGCCGCGTCGATCCGATACCGGATGGCCGCTGCCAAGCTGCCAGTCGTAAAGGACATCGATGCCTTCCGGTTCGAGGGTACCCCGATCAACGAGGGGCTTGTGCGTTCATTGCACAGCGGCGCGTTCCTGCCCGCACGGCGCAATATCGTCCTGGTCGGCGGAACAGGCACCGGCAAGACCCATCTGGCCATCGCCATCACCGCCAACGTTGTGCGCTCCGGCGCCCGAGGCCGCTACTTCAACACGGTCGATCTGGTGACCCGCCTCGAAGAGGAGGCCAGGATCGGCAAGAGTGGCGCTCTCGCCGCCCAGCTATCCCGTCTCGATCTGATCGTGCTCGATGAACTGGGCTATCTGCCGTTCGCCCGATCAGGCGGCCAGCTGCTGTTCCACCTGATCAGCAAACTCTATGAGCAGACCAGCGTCATCATCACCACCAACCTCGCCTTTGGCGAGTGGCCCACCGTGTTCGGCGATCCCAAGATGACCACCGCGCTCCTCGACCGCGTCACCCATCATTGCGACATCGTCGAGACCGGCAATGACAGCTGGCGCTTCAAAAACCGCAGCTGATCCCCCCCAGCACCGATCAATTAGAAGATGTTTTGCGCTGCGCGCGCCTCCGGTCGGGCTACGCCCTCCCTACGCCGCGCGCAGCCCAAGGAAGCCCGTCACATCAACGCTCCGCCATCCTGACAGGGGGTCCCTTTTGCGCGCCGATAAGGGGTCCCGTTTGGACGCCGATTGACACCCCTCCAAGCGGGATGAGCGAATGGCAGGTTTCAGGATCGCGCTTGGCCATGCCGGACAACCGAAATAGGCGCGGTTGCGGATGGTCCGCTTTGACCAATGCGATCAGCAGCATTCGTCAACACCTGACGTTCAATGGAGTCGGAGTGAACGACTGGTCTCGGGCGACATCCGCCGGAAAAGCGGAACGTCCGCTGCTGGGGATCGAAAATCGGCCGCTTAGCGTCAGGCATGGCTTGACGACCGATGCTCCACAGGAACTGAGCAACTCCGCGTGATCAGACTGGCCTCTGATAGTGCCAATTAGAAGCGACCAGCCTTTTGCTAAAGGCTTGAACAAATTAGGACTGGAGGACAAACTTCCCCGTAGGGGGAATTGATTCAATGCTTTGTACCAGAAGATGCCGCTGATGTTCATGGCCTTGCGGCGTTATCGCGATTTTAGTGGGCGCGCCAGCTTGGGAGAATTCTGGTCATTCGCTGGTCTCTCCGCCATAGTCTTTCTGGTTCTCATCACTCTCCTGATCGCCGGCTCCGAGCCAAAAGCGGGAAATAGCGCTCCCTCGGTGCCGCCGGGCTGGGTCTTTGCCTATATTACCTGGTGGTTAGTCACCGCGATTCCCTGGTTTGCTGTTCAGGTTCGTCGATTGCACGATCAGGGTCGCAGTGGACGTTGGGTTCTCATCAATGTCGCGGCCTACGCGATGATGGGGTTTGGCAACAGCTTCGCAATTCTTCTCTACGCATTTTCCATGCTTCTCATGCTACTGCCGGGCGAGAAGCGCGCGAACCGCTTCGGGCCGGTGCCGTCGAGCGACAACAAGAAGCATGAAACGACGCGGCTGGTGTCCGTGAACCATGCGTCCGTGGCTGAGGGAGCGACATTTTCCGGGACGAACGATGTGCAGCACGTTGCGATCTCGCCAACGGGCGCAAACGACGGTCACGATCTTTCTCATGAGAAGGAGGCGGATATGGCCGACCTGGCTGGCGATTTGCAGAACCTCATCGAGAACAGGCCTGATGGCCGTTTTGCCTGCTTTGGCTATTCTTTCTCCACACTCGATCAGGCAGTCCGGTTTGCCGAGCGGAAGGTGAGAGCATCCGATGATAGCCTCAGAAATGCCCGCACTGAACCGTTACGTGTCATCTCTCCTCCGATACCCGATCTTGAGCGCTTCGATTTGCAGAAAGCGCCTCTTTCGCCGCTTCCCGCAAGCCTGCGACTATCGGAGAATTCGTCTACATCTGCTTCTCCGGATGCAAACGGGATAGTCGTAAATGCCAATGGGCGCTTCGTCTTCGCCGGTTACGCCTTCTCGACCTATGATCAGGCTTTGAAATATAAGGACAGGATGACCGGAAAAGCGAGTGACCGGACACATTCGATGCAGCCGGAAAGCTCGGCTCAAAACAGCGACGGCACCGCCAAAATTGCGGCTGTTGTTCCTCGACTATCCGCCGCGCCGGGGCCATCCGATGGGGAAGAACCGGTCAGGCTGGTGCCTCTTGAAGACGAGAATGGTATCATCGCTCAAGCTGATGGCCGCTTCAAATATGGCGGTTATTCTTTCACGACCTATGATCAGGCCCTGCGCTATCGGGCCCGGCTGACCGGGACGTTGGAACATAGGGAGAGGCCGGCCGCGATCATTTCTTCGTTGGCTGGCCGATTTGTTCCGCGAACCAGCGGTGACCAAAGTCGGGCCTCCGGGCTTTCGAGTGATGCACGCTGCGAAAGGCAGGCGACCCCATGTGCACAATGGATCGCCGATGCAACGGATATCAGGGTTGGCGATGTCTCCCTTCGCGCAGAAATGCTATATTTTGGCGCAGCCACGCGTTCAGAAGGGCATCGCACCCTCGTTAATCCGGCGATGGCCATTGGGCGTCAAGCGGACAGTCTTGGGACTTCGCTTTCCTATTGGCCAAGTTATGACGACATCTCTCCCGAGGCACGGCGCGCCTATCTCGATTGGCTGGCAAGCGGCAGGCGCAGTCCGGCAACGCCGATCGGCTATGTATTCCTCTATTTCTATGGTCTTGAACGACGCCTTATTCATGAGCGTTCCCAGGAGGATGCGCCAGCAATCTTGGCGGAAGTCGAAGCGCTGCTGGCCATTTATGGTTCAAACGGGAGCTTCCAGAGCTATGCCCGTGCACTGATCGACACAGCCGAAATCCTGTTCGATCGCCCGGTGCCGCCACTCAAGGCCAGCCTGTCGACGCGCTATAGCTGGGAAATTCCGATTGGGCTGCGGGTCCATCTCGGCAGAAAAGTGCGGGATGGCACGCCTATCGATGCAGAGGATGCGCTTTGCTGGGCGCTTGCCCATCCCAATCTCTCAACCCGCACGGCCGTCACGCGCTGCTTCGAGCCGTTTCGGACGTTGTGGCACGCACGTTACGCACAAGCATATCCCAAAGGCATCAAAGTGCGGTCGTCAAAGTCGCGGCTTCATCACAGCTATCGCTCCGCCAGTGCAGAGTTCAACGCGAACGTCCAACTCGATGATCTTCCCGACGTTGGAGCGATTAACGGTCCCATTTCCAAATTGCAGAGCCTCTTGGATGGTTGCACGCAGGCGCTTGACCCGCTGAGCAGGCTGCTCGGAAGATCGCCGGAGGAAGAAGGGAGCGTGCTCGCCTCGGCCTTGCATCCGGCAGACGCGCGAGGAGAAGCGGAACAAGCCGCGTTTGAGGGAGCGCGAATCCAGCTGCTTTCAAGCACGAGTGATGGAAGTTTCGCGTCGATCAAATACGATGATCTGCTCTCAATCTTACTAGCCAACGGACAGATGTCGGCGGACCGACGGAGCCTTTATGCGCGTCGTCTGCCCGACATACTTGACGCTATGGACGTTGGGTATGAGCCTGACCGACGATTTGGACCGGCTGTGACGTTTGCGCCTGATACAACTTTATGCGTGTTCGCCCGCAGGGGCACCACTCAACCCGTTGAGGGACGTCAGGCTTATAGGTCCGCCCGGATCATGGTCGAGATTGCGGTCCTTGCAGCCATGGCGGATTCTGTCGTGGTCGACGCCGAGCAGCAATCTATCGTCACTGACCTTGCCGCGATCGCTGGACTGGATGATCAGGACCGCCAGCGCCTTGCTGCCCACAGTATCGCTTTGATTGCCAATCCGCCAAAGCTGCGTGCAGCGACGAAGCGTCTCCTGGAACTGCCGGAAGAAGAGAAAGATTTCGTGCTTTCGTCAGCGGTTCACGCCATCCTTGCCGATCAGAGGGTAACGCCGGCGGAGGTTCGATTCCTGGAGAGCCTCTACAAGGCGCTTGGACGTCCGCAGGATGACGTTTACACGCGGCTGCATGCTGGCAGCACTCAGGGTCAGCCAAGGCACAAATCTTCAGGTCAAAGCGTGGGCAGCAGCGTCGATGTCGAGCGGCTTGCCCGATTGCAGGAGGAAACCGCATCGGTTTCGGCCATGCTTGCCGGGATATTCCGTGAGGATGAACCCGAAGTCGCTACTCCATCTTCGCCCCCTGCCGTTGTTGGTGAGGTTCCACTGTTCGACGGTCTGGACATCGCCCATGGCCGGGTGCTTCACGGGCTGGCGCAAGAGCCACTTGAGGCAGAAGCCTTTGAAACGCTTTGTCGCGATAATCGCCTGCTGCCAGGGGGAGCGATCGAGACGATCAACGATTGGGCCTTCGACATCTTCGATGACCTTGCTATCGAGGATGACGACCTTGTCTCGATCCAGCCGCATCTCGTTCAAACCATTCAGTCAATGAGCCAAGCCGCATGACCCAACTTCCGACCATCAAGCCCCGTGAGCGCGACACGATCGTCCAGGCACTTGCTGCGGGCGTGGTTCCCCGTATTGGGCTTCAGCACATCCAGGTTGGGCGCTCGCGCGAAGTAGGAGCGCTGGTCAAGGACATCGACCGGATTGTGGAAGGCGGCTCATCCTGCCGCTTCATCATCGGCGAATATGGCGCGGGCAAGACATTCTTCCTGAGCCTCATTCGCTTGATTGCGCTGGAACGTCGCTGCGTCACCATCCATGCTGACCTCGCACCCGATCGCCGTGTCCATGCTACAGGCGGGCAGGCGAGAGGCCTTTATGCCGAGGCTGTTCGCAACATGGCGACCCGAACCAAGGCGGATGGCGGTGCATTGCCGAGCGTCGTCGAGCGTTTCATCAGTGAATGCGTCAAGCAGGCGCATGCCGAGAGCCTTCCTGTGGAAGGCGTCATCGATAAGCGGCTCTCGATGATCCAGGAACTCGTTGGCGGCCATGACTTTGCTCACGTCCTTAAAGCCTATTGGCGGGGAAGCGAGGAGGGGAATGAACCTCTCAAGGCCGCTTCCCTGCGTTGGCTGCGGGCGGAATATACGACGAAGACGGAAGCTCGCCAGGCGCTCGGCGTCCGCTCAATCATCGATGATGCGGACGTTTATGACAGCTTGAAGCTTCTGGCGATTTTCGTGCGCCTTGCGGGCTATACCGGGCTCGTCGTCGTGTTCGATGAGATGGTGAACATCTACAAGCTTCAGAGCGCCCAGGCCCGCAATCAGAATTTCGAGCAGATCCTGCGAATGGTCAATGACATGCTGCAGGGCAATAGCGAAGGGCTTGGCTTCATCTTCGGTGGCACGCCCGAATTTCTGATGGACAGCCGGCGGGGGCTATACAGCTACGAGGCTTTGCAATCGCGCCTCGCTGAGAACCAGTTCGCGGCTCAGGGCCTAGTCGATATGTCCGGACCGGTCATCCGGTTGCAGAACCTCTCGCCTGAGGATTTCTTGATCCTGCTGGGCAACATCCGCGCCGTTTTTGCGCTTCGCGATTCCGAGCGCTACCTTGTCCCAGACGAAGCGCTGAAAGCATTCATGGACCATTGCAGTCGCAGGATTGGGGAAGCCTATTTCCGCACGCCCCGCAACACTATCAAGGCGTTCGTCCAGTTCCTCGCCATCCTCGAGCAAAATCCATCGCTCGACTGGCGAGACCTGATTGGTGGCCTTTCCCTTGATGATGATCTGAATGAGGAAGACATGGACCAGGCCGACGGTGATGACGAACTCTCCGCCTTCTCCCTCTGAGGGCGAGGACGCCTATGACCGGTTTCATCCTGAGATCAGACGGTGGATCAGAGAGCAGGGCTGGGACCGCCTTCGGGAAGTGCAGCAGAAGGCGTCTCGCGCGCTCTTTGACAGCCGAGCGGATTTGCTCATTTCCGCATCGACCGCTGCGGGAAAGACCGAAGCGGCATTCCTTCCATTGCTTAGCCAGATGGCGGGCCGGCAAGAGGCTGGCGTGGCGATACTCTACGTCGCCCCCTTAAAGGCGCTCATAAACGATCAATATGCCAGGCTTTCAGAACTGGGTGAAAGACTGGAGATGCCCATTGTGCGCTGGCACGGTGACGCTCCGGCAGGACCCAAAACCGCGATCCTTCGCAATCCCAAGGGCGTTGTCCTCATAACGCCTGAGTCGATCGAGGCGATGCTGGTCAGGCGGCCTGGCGCGGCTGAAAGCCTCTTCGGCCGGCTTGACGCCATTATCATCGATGAACTTCATGCTTTTCTCCAGGGCGCGCGCGGTCTTCACCTGTGGAGCTTGCTTAACCGGATGGAGGCTCTGAGTGAGACAAGGGCACGCAGGGTTGGCCTGTCTGCAACTCTGGGCGATCTTGCAGAGGCGGCCGAGTGGTTGAGCGGGACAGCCCGGCAGCCGCCAAATGTGGTCGTTGTCGAAGGAGCCTCTGCGCCCATCAAGCTTCAGGTTCGCGCCTATATTGAACCGCCAGAATCGACTGATCGGTCAGCTACGGAGCTTCCGGCTGAGTATTCCGCCCTCAGCCATATCGCTGCGCATGCGTTCGATGCGCTGCGCGGTCAGAATAACCTCTTCTTTGCCGGTTCGCGAGGCAATGTCGAGGAATTAGCCGATCGTTTGCGCACGTTGTCAGATGAGCGCTCGGTTCCGAATGAGTTTTTCCCTCATCATGGCAGCCTGTCAAAGGAACTCAGAGAGGAGCTTGAGGCGCGGTTGAAGCTCGGCCGCCTGCCCACAACGGCGGTTGCCACTACGACACTTGAATTGGGTATAGACATAGGCTCCGTCCATGCTGTGGGCCAGCTTGGGGCGCCGCGCTCGCTTGCCTCGCTTCGCCAGCGCCTTGGCCGGTCAGGCCGGCGCGAAGGGGCATCCGCCATATTCAGAAATTATGTTCGGGAGCCTTTCCTGGCAGCGGACGCGGATCCTCTCGATCGGCTACATCTGCCAGTCGTTCAGGCCGTCGCTGCGATGAATCTGCTTCGTGCACGGTTTGTCGAGCCGCCGCGGCCAAACGGTGCGCTTCTTTCTGTGCTGCTGCACCAGCTATTATCCTATATCACTCAGGCGGGCGGCTGCAGTGCATCCGACCTTTATACGGCTCTTTGTGGCGCGGGGCCGTTTTCGGCGGTCAGCAAGCGGGACTTCGCCAGCTTGCTACATGGGATGGGGCAGGGGGAGGAGCCGCTGCTTGAACAGGCGCAGGACCGTACCTTGTTGCTGGGGCCGATGGGCGAACGGATCGTTGCAGGCCGCGACTTTTACGCGAATTTCAAGTCCCCCGAAGAATGGCGCCTTGTCCATCAAGGACGAACGCTCGGCACGCTGCCGATCATAAATCTGCTGGCCATAGGTAGTATCATTGGGTTCGCTGGAAGGCGCTGGCGCGTGATTGCTGTCGACGACCCGGCCAAGGTGGTTGAGGTGGCCTCGCACCGTGCTGGCAAGATACCGAAATTCGATCGTGTTGGTAGTGAGGCAATTCATGACCGGCTAGCGTATGAAATGCGGCTGGTGCTGAGTGATAGCGCCTTGCCTGGATATCTCGACCCGGTCGCGCGAGGGTTGCTGCTTGAAGGCAGGCAATATTATGCCGATCTGGGCATGGCTCGTTTCCTTGATGCCGGATCTGTAACCCATGTCATGACGTGGCGCGGGTCGGACGTGAACGGCTTGTTTGCCGTGTTGCTCACCTCGATAGGGTTCGAATGCGAGACGTTCGATGTCGGAGTTACCTTGACCAATGCTTCCATCAACCAAGCGCGAGACGTAGTTGCGGTGCTGGAACAATGCCCGCCGGTCGCCGAGCTAGGACAATTTGTCACCAACCTCTCTGTCGAAAAATATGACGAATTGATACCAGAGGCTTTGCATCGCGATTTTTGGGTTCGCCGCCACGAGCATCTTTCGACAGAAGTATCGTCTTTGCTTCAAGAGTTGCAGCAAGTGGATTGAATTACTGCGGTGGTGCGTATCGAAGATCCTTTGTGGATTTAGAAAGCGTACTGACCGGAGTTGGGATTGGATACCAAACTTTTAACGTCTCATGAGGGTCGACAGCTATTGTCCCTATGGCCTGTTTCGCACCGAAATCGTCACCACTTCCGCGAAACAATCGAAGTGATTTCGCCAAGCCCAACGTAGCTGCTTTTTGTGGTAGGGCGCTTCTTAACGCTCACGATCGCGGGGCTTGCGATCACCTGTATCCAGATCTTGGCGTGACGCCGCGTCACCACTCTGCTCACGGCCGTAGCCATTTGCCGCCGCTGTCCGGTCAGCGATCATGATCTCCCGCGCCCGCTCTAACCGCCGCGACACCGCCGACGGCATGTCGGCAACGAACCCAGCAATATCCTCTGCCAGCGCGCGATCCTCGTCCTTCCCGGTTGCCGCCAGCGCGGCTGCGGCATCTGCATAGGCCCCCCGGATCTGCTTCTGTCGGCCCAGCGCCAGCACATCCTCCACCCGACGGTCCGGATTCTGTGACCGTGCGAACGCCTGCGCCCGCTCCTCAATCAGCCGGTTGAGATCCAAGTCCCTCCCCTGCCCGGCTGTCCGTGCCTCCAGATGGTGCGCCGAAGACCGCACCCGCCGCTGGACATGGCCGCGCGCGCGGCGCGGCGTCGCTTCGGCGGCGATGCCGCGCTGACGCAATTCATGGGCGAAGCTCTCGCGCCAATGATGAAGATCGGCTTTGCGTGGATTGAACCGCGCCCCGTCCGCACCCTGGGTCGCGACCGTCAAATGGACATGCGGGTGAGCGGTGTCGGTGTGGAGCGCCACCATATAGCTGAACTGGCCTTCGAACTCGACGCGCGCAAACGCCTGGACGGCATCATGGATAGTCGCGGCATCGGTCGTACCGCCGGGCATCGACAACACCATCGCCATCGAGGTCGGACGGTCCTTCCCATGATGGTTCATCGCCTCATCGAGCATGTCCCAGTCGGCAGCAATCGCCTTCAGGCGCTTTTCCGCGGTAATGATCTCGCCCTCGCTGCTGCGAACCTCCAGCTTCCCGTGACGCGAGATGTAGCCGAAATGCTCGGCAAGATGCCTGGCGCCACGCTGCTTGCCCGAGATCTTGACCATAACCTCAGGGGCCTTGCGCACGATCCGCTCGAGCTTGGCCCGCGCCTCGGCCGCCGACAGCGCCGGCGCGGCATTGCTCCCGCCCCTGCCCTTGCCGCCCGAACGGATCCGCAGTGTCCCCCCGCGCAGGCTGCGCTTGCCCCCGGTCGGCGGTCGCCAGGCTTCCATCAGACTGGGGAGCGGCAGGACGCCGTCGTCATCCTCATTCATCGGCCGTGTCCCAATAGGCCATGTCACCCTTGAGTGCGCGGCCAAGCACGCGCAACTGATCGGCCACCTCATCCCGGAAGGACGCGACCCGCGCGGCCTCGCGCGCAAGGTCGAGACGGGAATCCACCATGGTCGCGGCATGCAGCGCATGGACCGCCTGGTTGAGATTGATCCCGATCCGGTTGAGTTCGCGCCAGGACTGCGCGATCATGACCCGGTCGCCACGCGGCGGCGGCGAAGTCGCATGCAAACGGCGGCGCAACAGCATCACCAGCCACTCGGTCCGTTTGAGGCCGCGCGCATTGGCAGCCGCATCGAGCTGGACGATATCCTCGCGCATGAGCCGAAGCTGCAGCCGGTCAGTCGTGCGCGTCCGAGGCGGTGCCATCGCGCTCGACGTATCCCCGGCGTCTCCAAGCGCAGCGTCGATCAGCTTGCGCAGGAGCGCTGAGCGTCCGCCGGCGACAGTCGCCTTAGCATCGAAGCGCGCCGCGAGATCATCGGGCAGACGGAGACCAAAAAACGCCACACACCATTGCTATTGTTTAACAATGACGGCGCCAAGCCTATCCGGCCCTCACCTAAAACCACTCGTCTTATAGTCTGCTTGAGCAGACTCCGGCCCTCTTCACGCCAAGCGTTCCAACCTGGCCTGGCATCTCCAGAAAGAAGAATGTCCAAACGAGACAATCCCCTCTGCCCTAGAAAAATGAAGACAGCCGCGCCCCTGAAGAAGGGGCGCGGCTGTCAAAATTGTCTGAAAAGCTCGATCGTTTCTACGCGGAGTAAGGGGGTGAGTGGGCGCAAGCCCTACCTTTCCAATGGCCTACCCCACGGCAATGTCCGCAACGGACGCCTCGATCTCCTCGCCGTCGTCGAACATCACCCGGACCCGCTCGGGAAGGACCAAACGTCCTGTCCGCCCGTCCACCGTCACCCGAACCGCATCAAGGGGCCGGGGTTGCGAAGAAACCTCCGTGCCGAACATCGAACGCAGGCCGACACCGGCACGAACCGGTCGGCTCGGTGCAGCGCGCTCGGCGCCCTGCCCGTCCGAGAGCGCGGGCACATCGCGGAGACGGGCATCCGGCAGATTCTCGGATGCCTTAAGTCCCGCGATGAACCGGCCACCCTCGGCGAGGGTCACGTTTTCATCACCAAGCCGCTCAACATAGGCGCGCACCGCGTCGCCATGAGTACGGGCAGCCCGGTGGAGGTCGTAGAGCAACCGGATCGGCATCTGGTCGATCGCGGCCCGCAGCCAGGGCGCCATGTCGGCACAGGCGGCATATAGCGATACGAACTGCTTCGATCGGCCGAGCGCGCGGGCGATCTCCGCCTGGGTGACCCCGGCACCCAGCATGCGTTCGATCCCGCTCGCCAGATCATGGGGGGTCAGGCCTGCGCGCTGGTCATTCTCCACGATCTGATCGGCGAGCGTGTCGGCACGGTTCACCACCGCCATCACGATCGCCGGGATAGTCTCGCGCCCGACGAGGCGCGATGCCCGAAAGCGCCGCTCGCCGACGCGGATGACGTGAAGGCCGTCGCCATTTTTCGGGGCGACGATGATCGGCTGCAGGACGCCGCGCGCGGCGATCGAGGCAGCAAGATCCTTGAGCTCCGTCTCGTCGAACACGCGCCGCGGATTTTCGGGATCGCCCATGATCCAGTCGAGCGGCAAATCCTCGACGCGCCGCGCGCTATCATGGAGACCGACGAGCAGTCCGAACTCTTCGGCGCGCTGATCGAACTTGCCCATCACGCCGCACTCTGGCGGCGGTCGTCCATCCGGCGAACGATCTCGGCCAGGATCGGCCGGATTTCGTCAGCCGCCGCTTTTGCGCCGCTGCCGGTTGCGCGCCAGACGGGATGATGCTGTTCGGCCGAATGCTTGTAGGTCGGCCGCGCCTTGATGAAGGCGGGGAACATCAGCTTCTCGCCAACCGCGCGGGCAAGCTTGACCGCATTGTCCATTTCGCGCCGATCGAACGGATTGACCATCGAGGGCAACAACCCGAGAAAATCGACCTTGCGCCCGCCGCGAGCGCCTTCCGCTTTTTTGAGCGCGGTGAGCAGCATCTTGGCGCACTCGATCGAATCCTCGGCGACCTGGACCGGCGCGATCACCGCGTCGGCCACCGCCATCGCGCTCAAGGTCAGCTCGTCCCATTTGGGACCGGTGTCGATGACGCAATGGTCGAAATGAGCAGCAAGCGCAGGAAACCGGCTGAGGAAATCGCCGACATCCGCAGCCGCCTTGACCATCTGCAGTCGCGGATCGGCGGCAAAGACCGTGATCCCTGGCGCATCCGTCAGCTCGAGCCGCGCCTCGGGATCGAACAGGTCCGCCGAGAACCACCCGGTCCGCTCGCCAGCAAGCCGGCGCGTAGAACTGCCCTGCGGATCAAGGTCGAGAAAGGCGACGCGGTTGTCGCCTTGCTCGGCCAGATACCAGGCGAGGTGCGTGGCGAGAAAGGTCTTGCCGACCCCGCCCTTCAGCAGGCTGACGACGATCGTCTTCACGGGCACAGCGCCTTCACGATTCATAGTCTTGAGGACCATCGCGCAGGCTGCGCTCATAATGATCGCGCGACGACCAGTCGCCACCGCCGCCGATCCCCGGACCGACATAGCGAAACAGGTAAACGGTGATCGCGAAGCAGACGAATGCGAACACGAACGCATGGTCTGGATGACGGGAAAAATAATCGGCCACAACGGGTCTCCTTGGCATGTTCCAGGGACACCGATCGGTCCCCTCACCACGCAGCAAAACGCGGACGCTCTCGCCGCGCAGCCTCCCCTCTCGTGCCGGAGAGCAAGGGTCGATGGGACGTCTGGGCGGCACCACCGACAGTCTGCTCAAGCAGACTTTTCGGCTATCCCCCCGGTCAGGGGGATGGCCGGGGTCACTCGCCAGGGATGGGAAATCTGGTCAGGCCGACGCCGGGCGCAACCGGGTGACGCAAAACGATCCGCGCGGGCGGCACCGGCGAATCCATTCCGCAAAATGGTGGCCCCGACACGGTCGGGGCCTTGTTAGCTCAGTATTCGTGGGTGAGAAGCAGCGTCAGGACGCGGATGGTGACCTCGGGATCTGCCGGGTCAGGCGATCCGTATGTCAGCGCGCGATCATAATAATCGACCTTCCAGTACAGGGCCTCGCCCGCGAACTCGAAGCGACCGAAATCACGCTCCCCATGCGGATCGACGTCGGGACCAAAGGCATCATAGTCGCGCACCGTGCGCAGCAGTTCCGCGCGGCGCTGAAACCCGCGAAACAGGCTGGTATCGCCGATCAAGTCGGCGACCCCGGCGGTCATGACCACCTGGTTGACGCCCGGGTTATGGATGGATTGGCGCAGAGCATCATTGAGCCGCGCGATGGTCGCGATGCGCTGGTCTGCGGATAGGACTTTGTCATTCTGGGGGTCGGCCATGACGTTCGACTTTCCAAGCTGTGTCAGACCCCGCCGATCGGGGCCTTCCGACAGGCGACCGGACCGCCGGGGCATAGCGCGCCCGCGCACCCGACAGGGTCGCAACGGATGTGGAGAAGCCCGGCACCGGGCTTGCGCTGGCAAGTGCCGCGGCGAGGACGCCAAGCCAGGAAGGGACCGTCGATGCGGCGGTCAGAGGGAATAAGGAACGGCATGGCCGACTTTTCGGAACTGCTGCTGGACGCGCGAGCGAGGGCTTCGCTATCCTTCCGATCATGACAGACACCGCCCGGATCATTGCCCTTTGGCCAAGCTGGACATCGAGCGTCGGCGCGATGCAGCGGCTGCAGGTTCAGGTTCGTACCCAGTGCCGCCGCTGCGGCGCCCTGATGCGCGCCGACCTGGACGAACTGGTCGCCCGCTATGGCGGGAGTACGTCTTTGATCGATCGCCAGGAGCGATGCCGCATGGTCGCGTGCGATGGCGCGACCTTCTACCTCGCCGCCCGACGCTATGGTAGACCGTGGCGTATCCTGGTCGACGATGCGGCGCTCCGCGACGGGCTGAGCCTGTGCCCGCCAGCCCATCTTGCGCTTGGTCGACCAGCCCCTTGCAGCGACGACGCAGCGCTCCTCGTTACCGAGCGTCGCTGACTGCGCGACCACGGCAGGGATCGTGACCCGCATGGGCGTGCGCCGTTGTGGCGCGAAGAAGAAAGGAGAGTTCGAATGAACTGAGCTTATTGGCATAGCTCATGCCTGACCGACTTACCGGTGCTGGTGATGAACCGGCTGAGATTCCGAAAGGAAAACGGGACCATAGCATGTCGGGGTACGGATCGAAGTTGGGCGCCGCAGCCTGACGGTTGACCAGCAGGCAAGGCGCGCATGGTGAAGACTTGATTGTTTGAATCCCAGTTTCCAACGACCACTAGGTAGGTGACGGTGAACGCGGCTGACACACCGTCTCGAGCGGAGCGAGGAGCACGGCCCTGCAAATCGCTGCCAGTCCGCCCGGCGTGGCCCCGGTAAGGGGATTAAGGAAACGAACGGGGCACCTAAACGCGCCGCGACTCCTCACTCGCGCAACTGCGGGATCGCCTAAACAGGACGGCTTGCCGGACCTGCATGGCGACGGAGCCGTCATAGTAGTCAAATGCCCGGTGTAATGGCCGGGACAACCGCCGAGAGGCGGACGGGACAGCGGTATAAGCGGGAGCGATCCTTGTCGAAATCCGCGCGCCCGGGCGAAGGACGGCAGTTCTGTAAACTCGATGGATCAACGGAAAGGAACTGCTGATGCAGACCGCTACTATCCTGAGACGGATCGAGAAGCTTCCGGCCCTGTCGCGGGCGGGCAAGCGGATCAATGGTCTCCACCGCCTCATGCGGTCCCGCTGCTTATATGAGCGGGCTTATGACAGGGTATCCCGAAACCGGGGTGCCATGACGCCGGGAGTAGACGGCCAGACCTTCGACGGCATGACGCTGGCGAGGCTGGATCGTCTGACCCAAGGCGTGGCGGAAGGCCGTTACCGCCCTCGTCCAGTGCGGCGGGTCTATATCCCCAAGGGTAATGGTAAAATGCGCCCATTGGGCATTCCTACGGCGGATGATCGCATCGTTCAGGAGGCGGCGAGAATGATCCTCGCGGCGATCTATGAGCCTGTGTTCTCGAAACACAGTCATGGGTTTCGCGCGGGTCGCTCCTGCCACACGGCTCTCGAAGAGATCCGCAGAACCTGGACGGGCGCGAAATGGCTGATCGAAGTGGATGTTCGCGGGTTCTTCGACAACATCGACCATGATATCCTGCTCAGCCTATTGGCCCGCCGGATCGATGATCCTGTGTTCATTGATCTGATCGGGACGATGCTCAAGGCCGGGTGCATGGACGAATGGAAGTTCGAGCGGACCTATAGCGGCACTCCACAGGGCGGGGTCATCTCGCCCTTGCTTGCCAACATCTATCTTCATGAGCTTGACTTGTTCATGGAGGAAATGCGGGCTCGCTTCGACAAGGGCGTCAAACGGCGGGCCAATCCCGTATATGTTGTCCAAAGCCAGAAAATCGCCGCACTTCGCAAGGAGATCGATGCAATCCGTGCCGTTGGCGCGGATGAGGCAGAGGTCCGAACCCGTCTTGCTCGGATCGAAGCCATCAATCGGGATCGACGGAAGATATCATCCGTTGATCAAATGGACCCCAACTTCCGCCGCCTGCGCTATTGCCGTTATGCCGATGACTTCCTCGTCGGCGTGATCGGCAGCAAGGCGGATGCCGTTCGGATCATGGCCGACATACAGCACTTCCTCGCTGATCGGCTCAATCTGACGGTATCACCGGAGAAAACCGGGGTTCGCGATGCATCGAGGGGATCGCCGTTCCTTGGCTTCCACGTATGCGCCTTCACGCTGCGCTCTCCCGGAACAATGGCGGGGCGACAGGCGGTCGGCGGCGGGATGCGACGCATCCTTCGTCGGCCAACGCGGGGGAATATCAAGCTGTGGGTGCCGAGGGATCGGGTCTATGCGTTCTGCAGGCGCAAAAAGCTCGGCAACCTCGACATGAGGAATGGCCGGGTGCGTCCGCAACTCATGGAATCCAGTTTGGCGGAGATTATCGTTGCCTATAACTCAGAGTTCCGGGGCTTCGCGAACTATTATGCGATCGCCGATGGCGTGAAAGCGTCACTCGACAAGTTGGAGCTGGTCATGCTCAGGAGCCTCTTTGCGACTGTAGCATGCCGGCGACGCTCGACGAGGCGGCAGGCCGAGGAATATCTGAAGATGGGGTCGGATCACGGTGTTATCACCGTGGTTCGGGGCGAGCCGCGCGTCCATAAGGTGTGGAAACTGAAGCATCTGATCGTGAAGACGTGGGATAACCCCCTCGTCGACTCCATCACGGTAGGCTCTCGCCTTGCGCAGAGCCCGAACGATCTGGTCACGCGCCTGAGTGCCGAGCAATGCGAGGCATGCGGCGACACCGATGGTCCGTTCGAGATGCATCATCCCAATCGCCTGAAAGATAAGCGACGCGACCAACTGACGCCTTGGGTACAATCGGCACGACGGCGCAGGACAGTCGTCCTGTGCCACAAGTGTCATGTTGCGCATCACGGTGGCCGGATGCCTGTCAGAATGGAGAGCCGTGTGCATTGAAAGGTGCAAGCACGGTTCGGGGGGAGGCGCTGGGGCGTCCTCGAAAGAGGCGTCTCGCGTCTACCCTACCGAGACCCGGCACGGGGCTCGGGGCGCAAGCCTAGAGCCCGGTCCGGTGCAACCGGAGCCGCCGACGTCCTCGCTTCATGTCCAATATGCGATGCGTGCTACGCCTATTTCACCAACTGGTGGCGCAGGTTTGCCAGAATTGAGCAGAGTTGTTGGCTTTTCCGCCGTATATCAGCGAGCATCTCAAGGCCTTCCGCTTCCTCGACCAGAAGCATGGTGCGTTCGGCCTGCCGCGCACGGATAGAGACCTGACGGTAAACCACGATCCACTTGTCCGTCCGCTCAACCGCAATCTTTGCCACCCCATGCGCCAGAAATGTTCGAAGGCGCTCATGGGCACGAAAAGCCTCAATCGCTTTGAACGCCGCTTTCCCCTCAGCGGCAAAGGCCCCATCCGTACCAAGTACCGCCGCGATATCGTCGAACCGCTGCCCGGTCAGATGGCGCAGACGGACGGCCGCACCTTTCTCCGGCACCGTACTCAAAGATAGCAAGGTTTCGGTCACGCCGGCCTCAGCGGCGGAGAAACACTGCAGACATGCCCCGCGCCATGCGTTCACATCATGGATCACCCGGCTCCACAATGCGTCACGCTCTGGGATAGAATCTTTGTTTCGGCGTTCATCCCGACTTTGTATTGCGCGCATATTGATAATCGGTTGCTGGAGCGCGCAAGCAGCGCGTGATGCCCATTGATGTTGGACAGAGCCGGGAGCCCTGGGGCTCCCGGCAAGTGTCACGCGAAGGGATCATATTCGTTGATGACGACCACGTCGCCGTCAAAGTCGTCGGCGGTAATGACGGCGAACTGGTTGCCAATTCCGATGACCATCGTTGCGATCATGAGGGTCTTCGAGAGGCCGAGCGCGTGTCTGCGGGCGATCTTGATATCGGTGAACATGTCGAGGCTCCTTGAAAGCCGGCGGGTTCATCCCCGCTCGACTGGCGCCCGAAGTGTTCGGTGGGTGGCCGCGATCACTTTTTGCCGCAGGCCAAAAGCCGTAGCGAAGCGACCGGACCCTTTACGGGTTGATCGCATTAGGCCGCACGCCGGACCAAGGATTGCGCCTCAAAGAGCGGGGTGAAGCTGCCGGCCGGAAGAGGTCATGGCCCCACCGGAGGGATATCACCGGTTGCTTGTGTTTGCCTCATGTGAGACATATATCTGCATCAGATGAGACAGGAGCAGCAGATGGCGAGCCAGCCGGTGACGATCGAGACCCTGCTTGGGGTTGCGCCCCGGAAAGGTGACACGCGCCTGGGGCTGAGCTATTCGATTCTCGAAGGCCTGCCGGTCGGCGCGCTCGACCATCTCGCAGACACGGTCGCGCCCAATGACAGCCGCTTCAAGTTCCGCCTGATTCCCAAGGCGACGCTCGAGCGCCGCAAGAAATCCGCGTCCAAGCGCCTGACCAGCGAGGAAGGCGACAAGCTGGCGCGGATCGCCAAGGTGTTCAGCTTCGCGCTCGATATCTATAAGGATCCCGCCAAGGTCCGCGACTTTCTCGGCCGCGCGCACCCTATGCTCGACAACAAGCCGCCGCTCGACGTGGCGCTGGCGACGGGTCCGGGAGCCGATGTCGTCATCAACCTGCTGGGACGGGCGGCTTACGGCGGCGGGGCGTGAGCGCCCAGATCACCGACCGCGTGCTGACCTGTTTTCGGATCGGCGATCCCGATGGCGCGCATCCCATCTATGACAGCGAAGGCGCTCGGCTCTATCCGGGACGGTGGAACACCGCGGCCAGCCCGATCATCTACACGTCAGAACATTATTCGACGGCGATGCTCGAAAAGCTCGTCCACGCGAACACGGTGATGCCGCCCAACCAGCATTATATCCGCATCACGATCCCCAACGGCGTCAGCTATGAAGTCTTCCCGACCGCCAAATTCTCCGGGTGGGACGGCAAGCGCGAAGACATCTGCAAGGCCTTTGGCGAGGCGTGGTTCGCGGCAGGGCGCTCGGCGCTGTTGCTGGTGCCTTCGATCCCGGCACGGGTGGAACGCAACATCCTCATCAATCCAGCACATCCCGACGCGCAAACAATCAGCTTCGATCTGCCCGAACCAATATGGTGGGATGACCGGCTCTACGGCTGATCGCGAAGGGCTTGGCGATCAGCACGCTGTTGGGGACGCTGGGCGATGTCCAGTCATGGCTGGCGTCACCCAAGCAATAATGGATGGCTCGCTGGATCTCGACACTTGATAAATGTTCTTTCTTTGTTCTATTCTGCAACCATGCTCCGAGTCGATGAAGACAGTCTGGCCCTCCACCTCGAGGTGTCGCTCGCCACGGCCGAACCGGCCCTCGTCACCGATATTGGGTGTGGCGATACCGTTGCACGACGCCGTGCAACGGCGGAGTTGGCGCGACACTTGGCAATGCGGTTGCGCTGCTACGACATCCTCGCCGACGAGCCCGCTGCGAGGTCGGATACATTGCCGCTCTTCCCTGAAGCATGACTTACACCCCTGTCCGGGTTGAGCGCTCATGCTCGCTGTATTTCTGCTTGCCGTCGCGGTCGTGCAGGGCGGCCAGTCGTTCACCTGCACACGGCCGGGGTTTGGGACGGCGATGGCCCGATCTGGTGTCGCGAGGGACCACGGATCCGGCTCGCTGGTATAGCGGCGCGGGAGATCGATGGCTCGTGCCGCACGGGACACCCCTGCCCGCGCGCCAGCGGGATTGTCGCGCGCGACACGCTGGTGCGGTTGCTGGGCGGCGCGAAGGGGCGCAGCGCCACAGGCCATATCCTTGTCACAGGTCCAAGACTCCAATGCCGATCGACTGGCAATGCAAAAGGGGATCGCACCGGTGCCTGGTGCGCCGCGCCAGCGATCGGCGATATCAGCTGCGCCATGATTGCGAGCGGCACAGTGCTGCGATGGAGCCGATATGCGGCGGGCCACTGCCGCTGAGAGGACGCGGAAGAGCAATATCCTAGCCGCGCTCGTTCAGATCCATTTCCCGAACTTTCCTCGATCCCGAACCGTGCTGCGGAAAACAGCAAAAAGGCCCGGCGGCGTGAGCCGCCGGGCTTCGCCGGTTTCAGAAGGGAATTTCGTCGTCATCCACCGAGCTGTCATTGCCGCCTTGGTCGCCACTGGCGGGCCTGACGCGGGTGAGGAAGGTCACCTCGTCGGCGATGATCTCGACGCCGTACCGCTCGATATTCTCGTTGTCGGTCCAGCGGGTGTAGTGGATGCGACCGCGCACCATCACCTTCATCCCCTTGTCGACATATTGCTCGACGGTCTTGCCGACGCCGTTGAAGCAGGTGATCCGGTGCCATTCGGTATCTTCGATCCGGCGGCCATTGTCGTCCTTGACGACCTTGCCGTTGCTGTCTCGCTTGGGCCGCGAAGTCGCGAGGCTGAAGTGGGTGATCTTGGTGCCGCCCTGGGTGGTGCGGGCTTCCGGCGTGGCGCCGACATTACCGGCAAGGATGACGAGGTTCTGCATGTCGAGGTTCCTTTTTTGGGTGCCAAAGGGACCGTCCCTTCGACTGACCCCCGCAAAAGGCGGGCATGGGCGGTGCTTCCACCGGAGCGCGCAAGCGGCGTAGGGGAACCCCGACACAAGGGGTGGTG
The DNA here is from genome assembly GCA_000016765.1 of Rhizorhabdus wittichii RW1. NCBI lineage: Bacteria > Pseudomonadati > Pseudomonadota > Alphaproteobacteria > Sphingomonadales > Rhizorhabdaceae > Rhizorhabdus > Rhizorhabdus wittichii. The sequence continues at coordinate 74,790 of CP000701.1, read as the reverse complement.
CGGGCAGCCGTGGAACACGGCAACTCGGCCCGAAGGGGAGCGGGTTGGAAGCACCGAACGACCGACTTAGGGATCAGGTCAAAAAGAAGGGATGGTGGCTTTGGTTCTATGAACCCAGGAACCGCTGCAGAAGCATTGCCCTATCACCGAAGCAATCTACGCCCGATAGCCCCACCACCGTTGGTCAGCCCATTTTCCAGTTCGACTTGTCGTTCGCAGCGAAGCAGCGGCGGCCCCTACGACAAGAAGACATGATGGCCGTCCGGCGGGTTTAGTCGGAAAACCGACTCTGGTTTCAATCGGGTTGGCAAATCCCTTTCGAGTGGTGCGCGCACGGATGATGTTGCGGGGCCGGTTACGCGATCTGCACCCGGATCACGGCAAGGAGACGGTCGACGCAGAGACAGGCGTCGGCCACATCGAAGGGTGACGCCCCGACCCGGAACAACGCGTCGATCTCGTGGTGACTATAGGCCGGCGAGAGGATCGCTGTGAGATCCGGCAATTCCAGAGGCAAGCCGGACAGGCCTGCTTCCGTCGCAAGCGCCAGGGCCTTTTCGAGGTCATGCCGAATATGGACACGGTTCCAGTCGTCGGCATAGCCCGCCTTCATCAGAAAGGCTTTGAGGCTGAGTTCGATCGCGATGGCCAGCGAATGTGCAGCACTTGCCGGAGCGATCCCGACGCTTGCCGACGCGCCGCGGGCAAAGCCCGTGGCATTCTCCATGAAAATGTCGATCAGCACCGGATCGACATTTCCGGCGAAACGCCGCGCAGCGTCATTGAGCGTGGCGGCCGATAGCCCGATCAGCCAGCGCGGTCCTCCGATATTGCGCAGATGGCGCAAATGCGCCGCACCGGGTTCATCGGTGTCGGTGCCGACCGACCAACACAACAGCAACGCCGCCTTCCAGCAGCGACCATGGCGCTGTCGGAACGCAAGCAAAGCGCGCAGTTCCTCATCATGCAAATCGCGCATCATCATCTCCGTTCTTCGTGGCAAAGCGGCACCCGGTGCAGCGTGAGCGACGCGGATGGCTGGTGGACTCTGAAATGCACGCCCGCTGCCGACACGGCCGACGGGTTCCAGTGCTATTCAGCGACACCCAAAAGGGCCTCGGCGCCCTCCCCTCTTGCCTGCGGGAATTCCGATGGGACAACCGTAAGCAGAGCCAAAAAAGGGCCGCCGGCAAACCGGCGGCCCGCGGCTTCAGCCCGCACCGCGACGAGCAGCTGAAGGAGGGCTTCCCAATGGGCCGCGACGATCAACGACCCGGAGTCCCCGAGCCTTGGCTTCGATGACAAGCCGCTCCGTCACGCCATTGCCCTGGAAGGCGATCACGAATCTCGGCTTGAGCGAGAGCATCTGCTCGTTGCGACGGAAGCCGGCGCGATCTCCGAGCTTGCGATCGAGACCGAACCGCACCTGCTGGATGCCATTCTGCTCGGCCCAGGACGCTGCAAGCCGTTCGATACCCTTCATATCGCCGCCGTGTACGAGATACATGTCGCCGACATGGGCGCGAACCTTGTTGAGGGTCGCCAGCAGGTTGTCGGCGAACGTCTTCATATCCAAGTCGTTGGCGAAGGTGAGGCGGCCACCGGCGAACACAACGGGCGTACCCTGCGCGGTGTTGGCGTTCAAAGCCCGCTCGCGGCGCGCCCGCAGGAAGGCGTGGCCGTCGACGATCCCGGCGGTGACACCGAGCGAAATGCGGTTGCCGGACGATGGCACCCACGATCTCCCGGTCTCCCGGATATAGTGCGCGGCGGCGACATCGCGCATGATTTCGAAGGCACCCGCGGATTCCTCGACCTTCTTGGCGAGATCGATCTTTTCCTCCAGATTGGCCGTGCTGATTTCGGAGCCGTCCTGTTCGGCGAGGAGCAAGCGAATGTCGTCGGTCAGCCGGTCGACCAGCCCGTGTTTCTTGGCGGCGGCGCGGTGGAAGAGGTTCACCAGCCCCCAGCCCAGATCTTCGATGTCGCGCTCGATCGACGTGTTGCTCATCGTCGTGAAGAGATCGCTCCAGATTGCGGTGACGGTCTGCTCCAGCGCCTCGGTTGGTGGCGGCGCCATGCCACTGAGGTCTTCAGCGCGGGGTTCGAGGTGCCCTAGCTCCAGTGCCGCGAGTGCGGCTGCAAGCGATGTGGACATGATAGCGAGCCTTTCTGTCTGTGCCGGCGGCCTCTCCGCCGGATGCGCATCCTCCGGGCGCTCGCAAAAGAGGGGCTGGCACCGAGGCACAGCCGAGGGAAACTCGCGAACAAGGGGTGGTGCGGGCAGCCGTGGCACACGGCAACTCGGCCCGCCGTTCGCGGGTTGCCAGCGCCTCGCGGGCGCCCATATGCAGCATCCTCTGGCGGGGAGGTGTCGTCTCAGACCGGTTTTCGCTTTGTCCTCAGCCTGCGCCGTCGATCCGGAACGGGGGTATCTCCAATTCCGCCGCCGCGAGATGCGACAGCACCGCCGCGTAGCTGCCGAGACGGCGCACCGTTGCCGCCGAGATCAGGATATCATCATCGTCCGACGCGCTGAAACTCCGAACGGTCGTGCCGTCAAAGACCACCCGCTCCGGGCCGAACGCCCCAGGAGCGCCGCCAGCCCAGCGGGCGAAAACAAGCGAGCGACACTGCGGCGACGATGATCAGCTTTGCGCGTTCATCTGTCCGCTGAGTTCCTCGAGCACATCGGTGAGGGTCGCAATATTGCTTCGGGTCTGCTGCAGCCGATCAATGGCGTAGGTTATCCTGTCCGCCACGGGTTGAAGCGAGCCTTGCGATAGGCTGACAAGGTCGGGAGCAAGCTTTGCGAAGGCGGAAGAGAAGGCTTCGGCGAGGAACGCAGCATTTTCGAGCGTGATGAGGATTGAATGCTCTTCCTGATTGGCCGGAGTGGCCAGCCCGTCAGTCGCAGCACGATCGATCGCGATCTCGCACTCCACAAAAGGCACGAGGACCGATTTCTCGTCATCGCGGATCCCAACGCCTGCGATGAGCGACATGGCCGCATGGGTTATCGTGGTGGAGTAGCGGCCAGTGGCGCTGGTGACCCGGATGCTGTCATCGACGGGATCCTCCGCCTGCGAGGACTTCTCGTCGTCCATGATGCTCAGGCTCTCACGAGATGCCGCGCACCGGCACTATGGATGACTGCACGCACCGGAAAAGGTGGTTGATAGCCTGCGCCCACCGCACCCGAGCGCGCGAGGCGCGGCAATGCCTCGGGCAAGGGCTCGGGGATTTCAGCAGGCAGCTTGCCGTCTCGGCGTGCCGCCAACAGCAGCGAGCGGCCGTCGTCCGTCAACGCAAGGCAGCGATTGCGGCCGCTGGTGCGGCTCGTGCTGCTGTGAACGAGCCCATAGCCTTTCAAAAGCGAGAGCATATTGGAAAAATGGCTCTGGCTCTGACCGGTCCGCTCGCGGACTGTACTCTGCTCGCTGCCGTCGCCCAATGCGTAGATGGCTTCGAGCACCTGCCGCGCGGGTGGGCGATCCGCGATGACCCCGATCGGGTTCCGCGTTGCTATGCGAACCGCTTCGTGGACCCGTGCTGCGAGCGCGCGAAGCCTCGTCGCGAGTTCGGGCTGGCCCCTGTCGAGACCGACGGCGATATCACGAAGCAGTTCATGCCATGCGCGAAGCTGGGGATCGGTGGGATTGGCCTGAAGGCAAAGCTCGGCGCAATGCAGCGTGAAATTGACCGCCACGTCGACGGCCGTGTCCGAGCCGCTGTCGATCGCCTCATTGCACTCCCGGCGCGCAAGCGCCGCCGTACTCTCGGCGGCGGGGATTGTGGGCGGAGCCGGTGGAGCTTCAAGGACTGCGCTTGTCGTCATATCACCACCATGCCCCATTATATATGAACCGCCGGTAAATTTGCTACACAACGCTTCATTTCCGCCTTAGTGCCCCGGATTTTTCCGGCGCGCAAGAGCGTTTCGTCAGCCACAAAATGTCCTGAACGCTTCATTTTGTTCCAGCTCATGGCGCTGCGGTGGCGGATGCAGAATCGAATAGCCCGCCGGTTGTCCGGCCTTCCTTGCCTGGTCGCCGGCAATGAGGGGCGTCTGCTGGACGAGGAAGACCTGCGTGTCATATTCGACGTCCATGGTATGGGCCTGCTCGAGGTGCTGGTCGGTAGTGTTTCGAAACCCCATGGAAGGCACCAGCACGAGATCGACGTCGAGCTGATGATAGGGCAGCAACCCGCTCGTCTTTTCGCAGAAGTCGAGGCAGATCGCGACCGCGACCAGGCGATCCTCAAGCACGAGAATGGGCAGATTGTTACCGGGCTGGATCTTCTCGTAGCATCGCGCCGCGTCGGGATCGGGCGCTCCGTCCGGCAGGAATTTGTGGGCGAAGCTGAACATCATCCGCTTGTCATAATCAGCGAGCGTCTCCCCGCGACCGTTGAAGATGCGCGTTCGGTTGCGATGCCCGGGCCTTGGCTCGTCCTGATGGACATGCGCGCTGCCGGCAAGGACGACGGTCATTTTCTTGCGCTCCCGCCTCGCACCGTCCTGCAGGGCGGACTGGATTGCATCGATGGCATCCCAGTCCAGCGTGAGCTCGGGCCAAAGGAGCATGTCACATCCGGCGCCATGCGCTTCGTCGAGATGGCCCTGGATGCGCTCGCCATGGCGCTCGCAGATGATCTCCTTCACATGAAACCAGCTGTCGTCCTTCGACAGGTCTACCTCAAGATCGGGAAAGAGCGCGGCGCCGTAGCGCAAACGCTGACGGTCACCCAGCCTCTCTCCATCAAGCAACTGGTCGTGATAATGGAGAGTTACGTCGTTATTGCCGATCCGTGTAGGCAGGATCGCGTGATTTTTGAGGCCCCGCCTGATGAAGGGGCGGTTGACGCCACTGCGGCGTTGGCGATCGACGGGCGCAATATAGGCGCCATAGCTCGGCATCTCCCACCGGCGCGCCGGTTTCCCGCGCTCGTCAAAAGCAGGTGCATCGTCGAGGGTGACACTCGCAAGAAAGCCGTCGAGCGCGCGCAACACACCACCAAGCCCGAGGAGGATTTCGCCAAAGGCGTCGGGAGCCTCGCCCAGTTCGAAGAATGACTGAATGGCCTCCCGTTCGGCCCAATCGAGGTCGCGCTCGTGAAATGTCTTGAAGACCTGAAGAAACTCCGCTGGCGTGGCTTTCATCGTCATATAGGTCCAGAGGAACAGTTCCCTGAGGCTTGGCTCCTCCGCACTACCGGACAGATAGAGATCGACATCATTCGTGACGTGATAATAGCGGCTAAGGTCGCAAATGAGGTGGTCAACGGCCGAACGCCATCGCGCCTCATCCAAGCCGCCTGGCGCGCCCGGGACACGCTCACAAAAGTCGATCCAGAATTCTCGGTCCATGACCCCGCCCATCATGCGCCGCATCGTAAAGCCGCGGACAGAGGGATTGATCAGAAATGAACCCTGTCGGTCAAGGCGGATGAGCTAGGTGACGAGGCAGGCGTCCTAGTTTCCGCATCTGGGAAGAGCTTGAGATGCCCTTCTATCGCACTTTCAAGAGTCCCAGCCGCGAGCAGGTGTCAATCGGCGTGCAAATGGGGCCCCCGATTGGCGCGCAAAAGGGAGTCCGATCTATCGGGCGATCACCCAGCGGGCATTTGATGTCAGCGCGCTGCCTGATCTGACTAAAGATGATCTTGATCGGCTGCTCAGCTCAAGGGCGTCAGCGCCCATTCCACGCGGGTCGGGCTGAACCAAGACCTGTTCACCAGCGGCGAAGACCTTGCAGGCATCATGGATGCGCTGCGCTGGAAATCGCCGAGAATGCCGCTTGCCCACAATCGAAATCTGGCGGCCGAGCATGGCGCCGCTGGTCGGCTCATGGCCAAGATTGGATGAGTAAGTCATTTTTCATGGAGTTCAGCGAACGTCTGAACGTGGGACTTAGCAGTCATTCCTGAATGGCATACCGAATGACCGCATTTGTCAGGAGCGGACGCGACCCTGTCTGGGAGCGTGTGGAACGCCGACCCGATGTCAGCGGCCTTCTACCAACCACCTCGATGTCACTTTTGCATCGGGTCACACCTGCCGCGCAGCTGCAACATTGGGAAATTGTATAGCAGCGCCAACGCTGCCCCAATGGAGGCGCTGTATGCGGCGGGAATGCCAAACCGCTTCGCCCTTGTCGCTTTCGTCCCTATCGTCCTCCTAACTGCCTGCGGAAGCGAGCCTGCTTCTCCACCCAAGCCGCCAGTTCACAGTGAGGCGATCGCCCACGAAACCGAACTTGTTCGTTTGAAGCTCACGCCGGAAGCGCAGAAGCGGCTCGGGATTGTAACCGAGCGGATCGGGACGGGCACGGCGTCCGCCATGCGCATGACAAGCGGCGAGATCGTCATCCCGGCAGGTGTCGGGGGCGCGCCGATCAATTCCGCCAGCAACCTGCAACAGCTTGGCGCGCAGCAGGTCTCCGCCGAGGGTGAACTTGCGCGGGCACGGGCGCAGCTGGCTTTGGCGCGCGTCGCCTATGACCGTGCCTCGGCTTTGGTTGACGCGGAAGCGGGCAGCATTCGCGCGCGTGATGAGGCGAAGGCGGCACTTGGTGCGGCCAAGGCTGCTGCCGACGCAGCTGCAGCCCAGCGTCGCCTTCTCGGCCCGGCGGTGGCGAGCATTGGCAACCAGCGCTACGTCTGGGTGCGGGTGCCGGTGTTCGGGAGCGACCTTGCCGGGCTGCAACAAGGCCAGTCAGTGCTGGTCTCGCCGCTTGGACAGGATGGTGCCAAGCGATCGGCGCGGCCCGTCGATGCGCCGCCATCGGCCAATGCGGTGGCGGGCACCGTCGATCTCTATTTCGCGCTCGACAATCGTGATCGGGCCTACCGTGTCGGCCAGCGGGTCAGCGTCGCGCTCCCTCTCGCTGGTGGGCGGAGCGAAGGGCTGTCGGTGCCGACCTCCGCGATCCTGCACGATATCTATGGCGGCGAATGGGTCTGAGAACGGCGGAGCAATATTCGACCACGGTAGCGGCGGGATAGTCCTGCTGCGGGCGGCGTAAAAGTCGTCCACCTTGAAGCCTTTCTGCCGAGTCAGGGAGGTGTGGGGATCTACAGCGTGGAACTTTATCTTCAGGTCCGTCTGGCTTGCGCGGATGGCATGAGCCAACGGGCGGCGGCGAAGCGTTTCAATGTGTCGCGCGATACGGTACGCAAGATGCTGTCGTTTTCATCGCCGCCGGGTTACCGGCGCCAGTCCGTACCGCAGCGCCCGAAGCTGGACGGGTTTGTGGCGATCATTGATGGATGGCTTGAGGGTGACCGCAGTGTCCCGCGCAAGCAACGCCATACGGCGAAGCGGGTATTCGACCGTTTGCGCACCGAGCATGGTTTCACCGGCGGCTATACGATCATCAAGGATTACATCCGGGAGCGCGAACAGCGCAGCCGGGAGATGTTCGTGCCGCTGGCGCACCCTGCGGGAGATGCGCAGGCCGATTTCGGGGAAGCGCTGGTGGAGATCGGCGGGGTGGAGCAGAAGGCCTACTTCTTCGCGCTCGATCTGCCGCACAGTGATGCCTGCTATGTGCGGGCCTATCCGGCGGCGGTGGCGGAGGCCTGGGTGGACGGACACGTGCATGCCTTCGCGTTTTTCGGCGCGGTACCGCGCTCGATCGTCTATGACAACGATCGCTGCCTTGTGGCGAAGATCCTGCCCGACGGCACGCGGCAGCGTGCCACGCTGTTCAGCGCTTTCCTGTCACATTACGTGATCCGCGACCGCTATGCTCGCCCGGGCAAGGGGAACGAGAAAGGCAATGTGGAGGGGCTGGTAGGCTATTGCCGGCGCAACTTCATGGTGCCGATCCCGAAGTTCCCGACCTGGGAGGCGTTCAACCTGTGGCTGGAGGAGCAATGCCGCAAGCGCCAGCAGGACAAGGTGCGCGGGCAGAGCGAGACGATCGGTGAGCGCTTGGAACGCGATCTCGCGGCCATGCAGCCTCTGCCCGCTACACCCTTCGAGGCCTGCGATCAGAAAGGCGGGCGGGTCTCCTCGCAATCCCTGGTGCGCTACAGGACCAACGATTATTCGGTTCCGGTGGCCTGGGGCCATCAGGAGGTCTGGATCAGGGCCTATGTCGATGAGGTGGTGATCGGCTGCCGCAGCGAAGTCATCGCCCGTCATCCTCGTTGCTATGCCCGCGAGGAGGTTGTCTTCGACCCGCTCCATTATCTCCCGCTGATCGAGCAGAAGATCAACGCATTCGACCAGGCTGCGCCTTTGCAGGGCTGGGACCTGCCCGAAGCGTTCACGACACTGCAGCGGTTGATGGAAGGGCGTATGCACAAACATGGCAGGCGCGAATATGTGCAGGTACTGCGCCTGCTGGAAACGTTCACCCTCGCCGATCTCCAGGCGGCGGTCGAACAGGCCATCGATCTTGGCGCCATCGGCTTCGATGCCGTCAAGCACCTCGTCCTGTGCCGGATCGAACGCGTACCGCCCAGGCTGGACCTGGACGTCTATCCCTTCCTGCCACGCACCACGGTCGAGAAGACCTTTGCCAGAGCCTATCTGAGCCTGCTCTCCGACCGGCAGGAGGCCGCATGAGCGATCAGGCCCCGGAGATCCTTCTCGCTCACCATCTCAAGGCGCTCAAGCTGCCTACGTGCCTGCGTGAGCATCACAAGCTCGCGCGGCAATGTGCCGCTGAAGGCGTCGATCATATCCGCTTCCTCGCCCGCCTCGTCGAGATGGAAATGATCGACAGGGAGCGTCGCATGGTCGAGCGGCGCATCAAGGCCGCGCGCTTCCCCGCCGTCAAAAGCCTCGACAGCTTCGACTTCGCCGCCATCCCCAGGCTCAACAAGATGCAGGTGCTCGAGATGGCGCGCTGCGAGTGGATCGAGCGGCGTGAGAACGCCATCGCTCTGGGGCCATCAGGCACCGGAAAGACGCACGTAGCGTTGGGGCTCGGACTGGCAGCATGCCAGAAAGGACTGTCGGTGGGCTTCACCACCGCGGCAGCGCTGGTCAGCGAAATGATGGAGGCCCGCGACGAGCGCCGTCTTCTGCGCTTCCAGAAGCAGATGGCCGGATACAAGCTGCTCATCATCGACGAACTGGGCTTTGTGCCGCTCTCCAAGACCGGCGCCGAACTGTTGTTCGAGCTGATCTCCCAGCGTTACGAACGCGGCTCCACCTTCATCACCAGCAACCTGCCCTTCGACGAATGGACCGAAACCTTCGGATCTGAGCGTCTCACAGGCGCGCTCCTCGATCGCCTGACCCATCACGTCAGCATCCTCGAGATGAACGGCGAAAGCTATCGCCTCGCGCACAGCCGGGCCCGCAAGGCCAAAACCAGACCCTGAAAATTACACCAATGCCGGGGGGAGTGGCCCTCGGGCTACGCCCTCACGCCACTACCCCCGGCATGTAACACGATGGCCTGGTTTTACGCCGCCGAATGGCCGACTTTTGCTCCGCCGTTGACAGATGATCTCGAATTTGGCAAAATTGATCATGCGGCCTCCTCACTGGGTCTACCTGTCTACGGCAAAGCGGTGATCCCGCTGCTGTTGCGCCGAGCCTTTGGTCGCAAAGTGGATCCTAGCTGCGAGCGAGACACGCATGCTATCTCGAAAGGTGATATGCATGGTATCCCCCTGGATAGGGGGAAGGCAGGTCTCAGAGCCAACTCTTGATGCTACCCCAAGCTGCACGATGCGCTTTGGAGGATTGTCCGCGTGACGCCGACACTTTATCGCCAATAAAACAATGGCTTACGCTGAATTCGCTGACAGTAGGGAGCGACCGAATTCACCTCATGCTCAGGTGTTCAGCCCCCTCCCCTTTTTCCTCCTGCCGATAAATGAGACAGAATCGTCCAAGAGCATTTTCAACGTGAACGGCTCGGAGATCATCGGTCAGTCGTCCGGCCGACTCGCCCTCCGCTCAGCGTACCGTACGACGAAAGCGTCCCAGACGCGAAGCCACTCCTTTTCTGAACGCGGTCTCTTGATATCGGGAAATCCGGCGCGGAACGCATCGGCCATCGTATCGACGGACCACGGTTTTCCCTTTGTGAGGCCGATCTCTCGGAACACTGATTCGCGAGTGCCAAAACTGAGAGACCCCGATGGGAATCCGAGCAGAGGTTCAGCGTCCTTTGCAGCGGCTACTGCAGGCTCGCGACCGCCCTTGACCGATGATCTCAGTGCCGTTTCATCAGCAGCAGCGCCGATCAGCCGTAGGTGGGGTCCCACGAGCTTGCGTTCCATCGGCGCTGGCGACGGGTGTAGAACTACTTTCCGGCCCGATAGGTCAACGTTTGCATTCGGGTACACCGCCGATACGATCTGCATCGTCTCACGAACGGTTTGGCGAAAGCGTTTGCTGTCAGCCTCGTTGCCGAGATGTTTGGCGAGCTGGTCCCACGAAATCACCTGGCCCTTGTCGGACCCAATCCGCGGCAAACGGTAGGCAAGATAGGTGTAAAGGTCTAGCGCCGTCGGCGTGCCCTTGAGCTCCCGGATCGCGACCTCGTTCAGCGGGACCGCGTGATCGATGAGATGGCTGTAGAACGCTTCCGACATGCGGATTTCGCGAGCAAAAGAGCCATTCTTGTCGAGTGACCCGGCATATTCGTTGGAGATTTTGACGTCCCGCACCGCAAAAGCATTACCGTCGGCTTCGGTCCCGTCCCAGCGGATCTGCCATTCGCACGCCAGCAGCCGATCGACCTGCTCCCGCATGAGGTTTGCCGTACCGCGTGGACCATATGATACGGTTTGGTAGCCTAGGCGACGCATCCATTCGGTGAAGTTTCTGCCGAGATAAACGTCGCGCGACTGCTTCATGACCGCTTGCGACAAGAGGTAGATCAAGGCGACGCGAGGATAAGCGCCATAGGGTACGCCGAGGCTGCGCATGACCGACTTGCCATCAATGTTTTGGAGCACGGGCCTCGGATTGATAGCGAGCGCGTATTTGCCGTCTTCCCGAACGATCGGCTGGGTGTCGTCCTTGGGCCGCTTCGTTGGCAGCGACATTGCGCAAAGCGCGGAATGGAGGAACGCTGGTACAGGCTCCTCGTCCTGAACGCGGAGAAAGGCGTCGATTGTTAGCTGGGTGCCAGCGGAAGTGGCGAGCTTACGCACGCCTTCTTCTCCGCCGGTGAGCATGGCTAATGCGTACTGGTGCCCTAGCGGCTTATGCTGATCCCCATTCATGGTCTGCCCTTCCCCCCGAATCTGCCGGGGGCTGTGATAGGCAGGTTTCATCAGGTTTGGTGAGGTAAATCAACCCCGTTGGCAGTTTAGACGGGAAATAGGGCCCGAGACTTGCAAACTTACCGATGATGTCGGTGCCGTTTTCGCCTTCTGCTCACTCCTCGCTCTTCAAAATCTGAAAATCAAAGCGATTCGCGAATCGGATTTTTATAGGTTGATTCTAAGTATAGGTATGGGCTCCGAGATCATCGGTCGAGCCGCACCGACATCATCTATTTCTCGCACCGACATCATCGGAAAGTACCGAGATCATCGGTAGTTATCCACAGGTGGGTTGCGATGCATCGTTTTTCGGCACCGAACAACGCCGCCAGTCAGAAGCGCTCCGAGATCATCGGTCGCGGCACCCTTTGCGTTGGCCGCTGCACTAGCAAATCGGCCAATGGCTCGGAGATCATCGGTCAACTTGCAAGTTTGATGGCCAATTCGTTGATCAAAACTGCCAACGCGGCTATTGAAGCTCATCAAACCCACAGAAGCGGACCCCTATGGCCACTGATGCAACCTTAGCTCAACCGGAAGACCTGATCGAGGGCGGCTTGGACGTCCTGCATCGAAAAGCGCTGACGATCCTTAAACGGATTCGCGACAGCGCGGTCGACCCCGAGACCGGCAGCAAACGCGGCCCAACTTTTCCGATCTCGAAAGCTGCGGCGCTCGTCGGCCGCACCGCCTCGGCGATCAGAGAAGCTGAGCGCGACGGACGCTTGCCTAGCCGTGATCGCACCGCCTCCGGCCACAGGGTGCAATATACCTTGGAAGAACTTGACCATATGCGTGAGGTATTCGGCACCCGCCCCTGGCGGGAGCCGACCGATACGCCGGCGATCATCTCGGTGTGCAACTTTAAAGGTGGTGTCGGAAAATCCACGATTGCGCTGCATCTGGCGCAGCACTTTGCGATCAATGGCTATCGGGTGCTCTTCATCGACTGCGATAGCCAAGCGTCCTCGACGATGATGTTCGGGTACCGGCCCGACGTCGATCTTGAGGAGGAAGACACGCTCTACGGGCACTTCCATAACCCCGAGCTGCTCGGCGTGCGCAAGATCATCCGCAAGACACACTTCCACGGCCTCGACCTCATTCCGTCGAACCTGAGGCTTTACAATCTGGAATATGAAATCGCCGGTTACATGGCGAAGAACCAAAACATGGAAATTATCGATTTGATTGCTGAAGCGATCGATACGGTGGTCGACGACTACGACATCGTGATCATGGACCCGCCACCCGCGCTCGGCATGGTGTCGATGGCCGTGCTGCAGGCTGCGAATTCGATGGTCATCCCGGTGCCGCCCAGCCTCGTCGATTTCGCATCGACAGTCTCCTTCATTGATATGACCCGCACGACTATGAAGCAGCTTGAGAAGCTCGCGGGGCGGGGGCGCCCCGCCTATAATTTCATTAGACTCGTGGGCAGCCGAGTGGATGAGACTAAGTCGATGCATCGGGAAATCCTGTCGATGATGCGGCAGGTTTTCGGCGGCTCGATGACGCAGTCGGTGATGGTCACCAGCGCGGAGATCGACAATGCGAGCTCGCGGATGAAGACGGTGTTTGAACTCGAAAAACCAGTGACCTCGCACGAGGTTTATAACCGGTGCATGAAGCACTTGAACGAGGTTTGCCGCGACATCGAACAAGATGTTCTGCGGACTTGGGCCAGCAGGGCAGGGGACCAAGTCTGAAGTTGCCACGTGGCAACGGTGCATCAGAGGAAGCCATCAGAGTGCCGATGTGGCCCCTGCGCGAATGTTGGTTGCCACGTGGCAACCGAGAACTAAATCAAATAAAAACAAGATATTGAGACATCAGAGATGCAACGCCGCCGATCAGATATTTCCCGTTGTAACGGGCCAGCGTCCGGTGAGTTGCCACGTGGCAACTCCTGCATTTAGGATGGTCTGATGCCGGCGCAAATCCAAGAAGGAGCGAGCCTATGAGCAAGGGTAACAAGGGCTTCGGCGCCATGTTCACGGAGGGACTCGACGACGAGGAATCGCTCGACAAATCGGCGCCGGCCGAAGGCATCATGGCAAGCCGTAGCCAGACCCTTGCACGCTTGGCGACCGGGAAGTCTGTGGCAGACAGGACCGAGTGGATTGATCCCGCGAAATGCCGCCCGTGGCGGATGCACAACCGCGATCTGGACCATTTGACCGAGGACAGTTGCCGCGACCTGATCGACTCGTTCCTGTCCACCAAGAAGCAGAGAATCCCGGCGATCGTTCGCCGCCTCAAGGATGATCCCGACCACGAATATGAGATCATCGCCGGGGTCCGACGCTGGTGGACAGTGCGGTGGCTGCGCGACCATCACCATCCCGAATATGACTATCTGATCACGATTCAGAACGTCACCGATGAGGAAGCGTTTCGCGTCTCCGACGTCGAGAACCGGTCGCGCAAGGACATCTCAGATTGGGAGCGCGCAAAGGAATACAGCGTCGCGCTAGCCGAGTTTTATGACGGGTCGCAATCGCAAATGGCCGAGCATCTCAACCTGTCTAAGTCTTGGCTCAGCCGGATGCTCGACGTCGCTCGTTTGCCGGAGGAACTGGTCAAAGCATTTTCGGACACGCACGACATCACGGTCCGGGTAGCGCGGGACATCAAGCCCCTCGCCGGCGATCCCCAAGCCTTTGTCAAGATGCGAGACGAGGCCGATCGGATCGCGGAGCAGCGCTCGCGCGAGGGGTTGAATCTAAGCGGGCCTGAAGTCGCGAAGCGTCTGGTCAAAGCCACGGTGGCGCCCCTCCCAAAGCCCGCCGGCGAGAAGGAAGTGATGGGGAAGGGGGGTAAGGTGATCTTACGCTACACGAAGGCGAGGGGAGGGGGCCTCACGATCAAGGTGCCTGCCAAGTCCGGTGCGAGTCCCGCCGAAGTGCTCAAGGCCATTGAAGGCCTTCTCTGACTGGGTCGAACGAGACCGATGGGCCTGGGCGCATGCCGCGCTTCGGGGAGATTGGCTACGTTTGCTCATCGCCGACGTGCGAAACTACGCCGAGGCGGGCGAGCATGGCGTCGACCTCAGCCATCTCGGCATCAAAGCGGGACAGAGACGGATCGAGCGCCTCGCTCACTTTGGGAGGCTCCACCGGTCGACCGACGGGACGGCGCGCGAAGCCGAATGCTACTGCAAGGTCTGTGACGAGATAAGTCCTCCAAGCCTGCCGTCCGCTGATTTCCACCAGCAACCCGGCATCGGCGGCGCGTGCCAGAAGTTTCCCCGCTCCAGATATGCTCAACTCGAGCTGCCGAGCCACAACTCGCGGACTCGTAACCGGTCGAAGCTGCAAGAACGCGAGAAGTGGGAAAAGCTTGCCGGGGCGAAGGGTGTTGCCCGCTACGGCCGCGGCGCGAAGGCGATGTTCCTCCATGGCATCGAGCCGTTGGAGGCCCGTTGCCGCGGCCTCGGCAATCTGGCGAAGAAAGCGCGCGACGATGGCCTCACTGTCCCGCGGCGTCAGTCGAAGCGCTTTGTCAGCAATGGCGAGGCAGGGGAGGGGAGTGGCCGTTACCTCCATCGAATGAAGTAGCCGGGGCAAGTTCAGCCAACTTGTGATTGATCGGTCCGCGCGAGCATGGCGACCGAGCATCTCGAGCGCACGCAGGAGGGCAGGGCGGTTGCGCCAATCGTCCGGCGTGGCTGTCGAATAGGCTACGTCATCTCGCCAGTGGTGAATGGAGCGATCCTTCAGATCGGCCTGCCACCGCGCCAGGTCGCCAGCGTCTTCTGAAATGGACGGCGGACTGATCCGACCAGGGATAGAGACACCGCATTCGCGAGCAAAAATGTCAATTTCTTCGATTTCTGCGCTTTGACCCCGAAGCGAGGCCGCATAGCCTGTCCAGACCGAGCGTTGGCGCCATGCATTCGCGACAGGGCTGACGGCAACACGGGCGTCTAGGCGGGCAATCGACGCAGAGGCGCGTTCGATCCGCTGGGCCAACTTTGCAGTCCATGCGGGCGTTGAAAGGTCGGGAAGTGGTCGCACAGTGGCACTTCATATCCTGAAGTGCATATCTCAGTCTACCATGGAGGTGCTTCGTGCAACCCAACCCTCGATAAGTGCAATTATCATAGGTCCGATTATTAGAAGCATCGTCGCCATAGACTGAAGTCACATCTTCGGGATATAATTGGCCGATGACACGCCCGATACCTGACCTTTCGGAGCCGGTTTGGACGTCCAAACTGGTCTCCGCTCTTGAGCGGGCGGCGGCATCGATCGGCCGCCTCGATGCCCGTGTTTCTGTCAGTCCTGCCGCCGCGCCGTGGTCTCTACGAGCTTCGTGGACCGGCTATACCGCCGCGCTCCGGGGTCAGTCCGCAGAAATCGACGAAATCGATATTTTTGGCCGGGAAAGTGGGGTCAAATTGCCCGGTCGGCCCGCAATGCCGACCCACGTAGATGATCCGGGCACTCTTCAGGCATGGCAAGGGCGGCTGAGGCAACGGGAACCAAATTATTGGCGGGATGTAGCTGCGATACCGACTGATGTAGCCGAAGACTGGAACCGGCGCCCGGCTTTGCTTCGCGCACTCGAGGTGGCCGCCCGTCATGCAAGGGCGGACGCTACCATCACGCCCTGGCTCACGATCCCCTCCCTGCTGCGATCGATGAAAATCACCCATGCAATGCTCCCATGCCTGACCATCGCGGACAAGGCGTTCCGCCTCGCGCCAAGCGAAAGTCAGGCCATCATCGTACGAAACCTCCGTACCCTCGCCGATCGAGCCGAAGAGGGGCTCCAGCGGCTCCAGGCGCTCGAAGATCATCGGTTGCGAGCGGCAGCGGCCATCTCCGATGCCCATCGCCCAGGGAAGCTTCTCGAGCTCCTAGCGCTGGTCCAGTTCGCCCCAGTTGTTAGTCCGCGCCTGATCGCGCAGAAATTGGGTGTGACCCTGTCTGGAGCCGGCAAGCTGCTCATGCGAGCCGAGGACCTCGAACTGCTGACCGAGGTTAGTGGTCGTAGGGCCTGGCGAACATACATGGCGCCGGATCTCGCGGTTTCCTTCGGGTTCGTTGCGCGGCCGGTGGGACGACCCCGCTCTGCGGCTCGACAATTAAAAGACCTTGAGCCCGCGCTGACAGCATTCGACCAAGAGATGGCGGCGCTGGATGAGGTGCTCGTGAAATTAGGCGTGCTCAAGCTCGCGGACGACGCGGCTTTATCGATTGACGCTCAGGCGTGAGACGAAGTCTCCGCTAGGCCTAGTGGAATCGTACCGGCCTGCAAGCGAGGCTCTACGCCCAATGATGATCGAGCACCTCCCGCATCGCTTTCTCGGCATCCTCACGTGAGGCACCACTTTTGTGTAGCAGCGTCAGGCGGACGCCTTTGCGATCAGCACCCTCGATCCGGAGCACCGCCTTCCCGGCAGACGACGAGATGGTCTGGGGCGATCCTGACCTTTTGGGGGAACCTGACTTCTTGGGGGAGGCTGCGGCCGTGGTCAGTGCGCGGATGACATCCAGCACAGCCATCGGCCTGCCTTCATCGGCTTGCTGCTTGCCAAGCGCCGCGGCCTCCTTGAACACACGCGCTCGCTTGTCCTCCGGTTTGAGGAGTGGCTTCAACGCAATGACATTTCGGATTGTGAGCGATTGTGGTTCGGGAAATGCTGCCATCAAAGGTTCGGGCAGCCGAGCCAGATCAAGATACCGCGTCAGCCAGCTTTCGCTGACGTTAATCCGCTCTGCCATCGTTTTCTGACGGCCATCATAATAGGCATCAAGTGCCCTGAGGTAATCGCGGGCGCGCTCGAGATCGGTCAGGTCATCGCGCGCTCGATTCTCAATGTCTGCGAGCCGAAACGCCTCTTCGTCACCGATTTCTCGGATGTCGACGAGAAACTTAAAGTCCGGGTAATTGTGCGATCGTAGCCAACTGATCGTCCAATGACGGCGTGCTCCGCAGATCACCTCGAAGTCGAAATCGGGATCGCCTGAAACGCGACGGACGATGGCTGGCATTTCCTGCCGGCCTTGTGCCTTGATGCTCTCGATCAAGTCCCCACACCGTCGAGCAGCACCATGTTCCCAACCACTCGACGCTGAAGTCGAGCGCCGCGGGCTTCCCGATCTTCGGGTTCCGGGACGAAGGCTCCATGGCGTCGCAGACCATCGACGATCAGCGCCAGCGGCTCGACACGAGCTGGGCGGGTCACACGACGATGACCGAGCGCTTTGACGCCTTTCGGGCGCTCGACGACGAGGCCCGGGGCGCCTGGGTCGCCTTCTCGATCGCGCGCACGCTGGAGCCGAGCCACCGGGCCTTTTTCCATGTCTGCGGTCAGCGGAAATCACGCGGCTTAATCTTGATGCCCTCGGTCGGTTGGCCGGGGATGATCCCGGACCCGAGCCGCAGATCGGGAATGTAGATTTCCCTCGCGGCCCGCCCCAGAGGCTGATGCTCGGGATCGCGCGGGTCCGGTGACATCGGGTTTCTGACCACGTCTGCCCTGCTGACCCGATAGATATCGGCGACGTCCGCGCGGCGGCCGACGCTCGCCAGCATGCCCGACAGATCGTCGAGCCGCTGAGCGATGATATGGATGACCTCGCCTTCGCGCTGCACCTGGCCACGCACGGCCATCATCGACGCGCCAAGCACCGTGCGGCGGTTGGCTTCGAAGACCTTGGTCCACACCACGAGGTTGGCAACATCGGTCTCATCCTCCAGCGTGATGAACATGACGCCCTTCGCACTCCCCGGTTTCTGCCGGACGAGAACGATGCCGGCGAGTTCGATCCAGCGCCCATCCTTGGTGGTGCGCAGCGCCTCGCAGGTGATCATCTTGCGAGCCTTGAGTTCGTCGCGCAGGAAAGCGAGCGGACCTGTAGCTCGACATAACGGGCTTCGCTCTCGCTCACGCGAACGCCCCGTGCAGGAACCAGCGCATCGATCCGGTCGACGGGCTCTCTCCATCGCCTGCCCGGAACAGCCAGTAACGGCCACCGCTCAGGGTCTCGACCTGATAATAGTCGCGGATGCTGAGCGGCCGCTCGCTCTCGATCCCGGCGTCACGCCACCATTCGCCGTGCAGCCGTTCGGGTCCGTCGCCCTGCGTGACCCGGTATCGCTTGCCCCGCCAGATGAACATCCTCGGCGCGTCATCGGGCAGAAGGGCGATGACCTCGATCGCTTCGGGCCGCGCCAGCATCCGTGCGGGGCGCGGCAGATCATCGTCCCATCCCGCGCCCCGCGCGGTATCGAGCGCCGGTGAACTCGTCGCCGAGCGCTCGGGCATCTCGCTCGGGTGCGGCGCCATGCGGTGCAGGCACCGACTGCCGAAGCGGTTGGAGAGGGTATCAACCAGAGCGGCGAGATCCGGCCCGGGCTTGCCCAGGCGCTCCAGGCTCTCGCCCTGTCGCGCGGCGACGGGCTCCATCAGCGAGACCAGCAAGGTCATCGATTCGATCCCAAGACCTGGCTCGACGGTCTCGATCTTCGCGCAAAGAAGTTTCGACAGATGGGCCTGGTCGCGGCTCGGCGTGGCCGTGCCGACCCGGATGACCTGCGTATGCCCGTCCACCCGGTGGAAATAGCAATCGAGGCGCCGCGCACCCTTGCCCACCCGGCCAAGCTGATCGACGATATCGGCGACCAGATCGCCGATCACTTGTCCAAAGGCCTCGGCTGTCGCGATTGGCTCCATGAAGCCGCGGCGCGCGCGGGGCAGATGCTCGGGGAATATCGGCTCGATCGGTTCGGCCACAGCGCCGAGCGCCTGATCGAGCCGGCGGTGCAGGCTGCGGCCGAACCGCTTGGCGAGCGGCCCGCGCGGAGCGCCGATCAATTGCTCGACACGTTCGAAGCCGAGCTTTCGCAGTCCCTCAACGACATCGGCTTCGAGCCGCAGCGCCGCTATAGGAAGGAGTGCGATCGCTTTACGATGATCACTAGGTTCGATCGTCACCGGCCGACCGGCGGGAACATGCCGCGCTACCGCATGGGCACAGCCCGCGGTGTCGGCCACGGCGATCTGGACCGATACGCCGAAGGCGGCCACGCGGCGGTGGAGATCCTTGAGCAAGGCCGCCTCGGTGCTGAACAGGGCGGCGCAGCCGGTAATGTCGAGCCACAGACCGTCAGGTGCATCGGGCGCGACGATCGGCGAGTATCGCTGGCCCGCCCATAGCGCCAGGCGGCGCAATCCCTCGACATCGGCTTCAGGTTGCGCGTCGACGACGTCGAGCTCCGGCGCGAACGAGCGCGCCTTGGTGATGGTCATGCCGGCCGCAATGCCGAGCGCGCGTGCGCCGGCATCGACCGCCGCGACGATACGCCGGCCATGATCGGGGATCGCCGTGACGAGCGGGCGTGTAGGGGTTGGTGTGTCGCGCCGGTCAGGCGGCGACTTGGCGGTCTGCCGCCGCAGCCGGTCTGTCGACCAGTGCGGCAGGTAGACCGATACGACCCGTCGCATCGCAGCCCTCCACTATCCATGCGTGCGGATTCCCCCCGCGCACCCGCTCCAGCTCGACGTGCCAGCGCGCGCGGCCGAGGCTCGGGATGCCGAGATCTTCGCTGGGGCTGGCTGTTATCCGCCACCGCGTGACAGCGGCGGTTCCCTCGGCGGCCTGCTCGGGCTTGGACGCGCGCCGAAAAACGAAGGCGGCGACGCCTGATCCCTCGGCGGCGAGCTGGAGCCGCTTCGATGCCGTGGTGCTATATTTGGTGACCTCGCCAACCACGCCGCCAAGGCCGGGATGGCGCAGGCATTCCTCCATGGCGAGCAGGACATTCGCGTCGCTGCCCGCCTCGACATAGATTACGCGATCGGGGTGGAGCCCCGCGAGATGGAGCGCGGGCGCGAACAGGTCGCGCCACCGCAGGCACCAGAGGACCGGGCCTTCCACCCGCGCCAGGATTCCGGCGAGAAAGATCGTCGCGCTCGCATCGTCGGCAAGATCGGGACTGCCGGCGACTTCATGCAGCGCGCCACTCGCTATGCCGCCGCCCGGCAGCCTGGCGTCGATAGCCTCCAGCCCGAACGGAATCGATCCATGGCGGGCGCCCACGCCTTCGATCTGCGCGATGCGCGCTCGCAGATTTTCGATGACGCTGGCTTCGCGCATAACATTCAAAAGACTCGGGCGGTTGATTAGTTCGCTATTTGTTCTATTCAGTCCGCCCGAGAGTCAAGCGTTGGGGGCGTATCGACTTTGCCTCCGGCGGTGGATAACGGCCTCCGCCGGGCTTTTGCTGGCCGCAAAAAAATTGTGCGAAGCGACGCGTCCTGGGTGCCAGGAGGATATGGGAGAGTGATGGCTGCGGATTTCCACCTCGACCGATTCGTGACGGCACAGGCGACGACCTATGACACAGCGCTCGCCGAGATCCGGCGCGGCGCCAAGCGCAGTCATTGGATGTGGTTCATCTTTCCGCAGATCGCCGGTCTCGGCACCAGCGACATGGCGCGGCGCTATGCCATCGGATCGCTGACCGAAGCGCGCGCCTATCTGGCGCATCCCCTTCTTGGGCTCCGACTTCGCGATTGTGTCGGCGCGCTGCAGGATCTGATTGGGACGTCCGCGATCGCGGTGTTCGGCGAGGTCGATGCGATGAAGCTCCGCTCCTGCCTGACCCTGTTCGCCGAAGCGGGCGGAGGCCCGCTCTTTGTCGCGGCGCTCGATCGGTGGTTCGACGGTGCCGCGGACCCAGCGACACTTGTGAAGGTGGGACCTTCCTCGCCCTAGAATTGGCAATCCATCAGGAACACCAGTCGGGTTTGGGATGACGGCGAAGCCATGGTCGCGCGACGCCCATGGCAATGAGAGCCTCGCCCAGATCCCGGCCGTCGACGCGGACGCGCGCGACCGTCCGGTTATAGCTGTGCCCTACCCGCTCGAACGTCACGACCTTGCCATCGAGAAGTGCGCGGGCGCGTTCGGATGCGGCTTCGCCGCGTTCGATTTCGAGCCGGCATTTTGCCTGGCGCGCATGAATCTCGGGCGCGTCGATATTGGCGATCCTGATGCGCTCGCCGCTCACCAGACGAAACGTGTCGCCATCCGTCACATAGCGGACCTGCCCGGTCTCGGCGCCGGCGGATGTGCTGCAGGCAACGCTGCTCATCAGGAGCAGGCAGATCGAAGATGGGAAGCGCAGCCAGGTCATCGCGGGACAGTAGCGCGCGCGTTTCGTGGAACAAGATACGAACGATGGCCTGGGGTCGGATGATGTCGATTTGGGATCAGCACGGTGGAACAGCGCCACCCCCATGCCGGCAGCTTCACCCCGCTCTTTGAGGCGCAATCCTTGGTCGCTCCCGCGGCCTAATGCGATCAACCCGTAAAGGGTCCGCACGCTTCGCTACGGCCTTTTGCCGTGCCGCCAAAAGATGATCGCGGCCACGAGACCAACACTTCGGGCGCCAGTCGAGCGGGGATGAACCCGCCGGCATCTGAAGGAGCCTCGATATGTTCACCGACATCCGGATCGCCCGCAGAAGCGCACTCAGCCTCTCGAAAAGCCTCATGGTCGTAACGATGGTCATCGCGATCGGAACGCAGTTCGCGGTTATCACCGCCGACGACTTCGACGGCGACGTATCCGTCATCAACGAATATGATCCTTTCGCCTGACCCTCGGGCGGGGGCTGCGCCCCCGCCCCTTCTCCCGCGAGATCGCATTTGGATGACCTGACCGAACAAGCCAGTCCGCATTATATCAACTCGACGCTGCGCGAACGTATCGTCGAGCATGTCTTCGTGGGCGAAGCGCTGCGCCGGCTCTGGCAGCTGGGTGTAACGGACGTCGAGGTGCTGCGATCCGAGTTCGATGCCGGCGGTTATGATCTGGTGATGAGCTATCACCGCGTCACCCGCCATATCCAGTTCAAGACCAAGACGCTGGGCGGCAAGACCGATGAGGTGAAGATCAACCTCAAGCTGATGGATAAGCCGAGCGGGTGCATATTGTGGATCGTGGTGACGCCAGATCTGCTGTTCGACCACTATCTCTGGTTTGGCGGCAAGCCGGGTGAACCCTTGCCCGATATCAGCCGGAACATGATCGCCAAGCATGCCAAGGGAAATGCGCAGGGCGAGAAGGCTGAACGGCCAAACCATCGGACGATCAGGATCAGCAAGTTCGAGAAACTGGTGAGCCTGGACATGGTGCTGGAGCGACTTTTTGGTACGCTGGAGCAGGGTCAGGCGGCTCCGGTTGCACCGGACCGGGCTCTAGGCTGACGCCCCGAGCCCCGTTCCGGGTCTCGGCCCATGCGGGTCGCGATCCCTGCCGCGGGGGCTATCGCTCAGCCGACACGGGGGCTGACGATCTCGAGCCAGCGCGAGATCACGCTCGGGGTGGTTCTCTCGCCGGCCCTTAGGTCAAAGATCTCGCGCTCCTCGATCTGGACCCGGCAGACGGTGAAGGCCTGTGCCGGCGTCCGGCTGTTATCCGCGAGCAAGGAGGCGTCGGCGACCTTTATCGCTTCGGCGATCGCCATCTGGGTCCGCGGGAACCGCTCGCGCAATTTATTCTCGGGCACCGCATGGCCATTTTCCTGAACCCGCGTCTGGACACGGCCGATCGAGAGCTCGACGCTCGCCAGTCCCACAAAGATCAGGAGAACGAAATACCCCGCCGTCTGCATCTGGCGAATCTGGTCGATCTTGGATTCGAAGGTGCCGTCGCCCAGCGCCTGCCAGTGGGAAAACACCGTTTCCATTGCGAATGGTACCTTCGCGTTCATCGCATGACCGACAAAGGCTTGTACGCCCTGCTGCGACACCTTCATCCAGCTCTGATCGGTATCGCGCAGTGTCGCCGCCCAGGACGGGAGCGCGCCGTCGCTCGCCTGCTCGGGCAGGATCGACAGCATCATGCGGTCGGCATTGACCAACGGCATCTGCAATTCATCGGCGAGGCTACGGCGCCACAATGTCGATTTGCCCGAACCATTATGGCCAGCGAGCACGATCGCGAGCGGTTTCTTACGCTTTTCCTGTGTCTGGCGAACCTGTCGGATCGCCTCGATCGCAGAGGTCAATCGATCGCCTTGAAGCTACCGTCAACCAGCTGGCCGCGTTCGGTCTTGCCGTTCAGCTTACGGATCATCACGTCGGGATTATCGCTATCGAGCGAGTAGAGCGGCACGTCCTTTTTCGCACGGAGCGTCACGCCCGGCTTGGCCAAGCGCTTCGCCACACGCTCAAGGGCCTGCGTGCTGAGCTCGATATTGTGCTGGACGAGCGCCGACGACGGCGCTGGGGCGGTTATCGTTACGCTGCCGAAGCGGACCCGCCGCGACTTGATCTTGCCCGTCGTGGGCTGAATAACTGCGTTTGTCGCCATATACTGCCCTCCTTCAGGCCTGATGCGATTCTGCTGATACCAAGATAGCGTTTATAAGGGCTGATCGCTAGGGGCTGACGTCCAACACCGTCGCTTGTCCGCAAACCTGCAGGCTCCGGCCGGTAACGGCCGGCGGTCGGCCCTCAAGACCCTCTTTCAACACCGGATCGTCGAGCAGGACGCGCCACGGCGCGCCATAGGTTAGGGCCGCGAGATAATAGGCCGCGCCATCGCAGGCGACCATCCGGCAGCGTTCCTGGGTGTCGATGAGCGAATGCCCTGCCCCGTATCGCGCGACCAGATCGGCCGGATCGACCCGCATCAGCGCGCCGCAGCGGCGGCAGTGGCTGCGCACGAGGATATTGCGCTTGCTCATGGCACCGACGGTCCTCGTCCAGGTCGGCCAGAGAATGTGGAGCGCGGCGGTCATCTTGTCGACGATAGTCCGCTTCATCGCGACTGGTCCAGCATCCTGCTCGGGAACGTGATGGCCAGGTGTTCGCAGCCGCCGAGACGACGGGATCGTCACCATGTCCGGTCCTTGCCGAGGCGCAGGTGCGCGCAAGCCCGTAGCCGGGCTTCTCCTCTGCCGTTTCGACCCTGCGGGTGCGCAAACCTGCTGTGCCCCGGCGCGCCGGTCCCTGTTGAAAGACCCCGATCGGCGGGGTTTGTCGAAAAACACAGGATCGTACATCATGCCCGATCAAAACGCCTCCCCTGCCCCAGCGTCGGATCGCATCGCGACCATCGCCCGCCTCAACGATGCCCTCCGGCAGAACCTCACCCTGCCCGGCCACAATCGTGTGGTGATGACCATTGGTGTCCAGGAGCTGATCGGCGACGTCAGCCTGTTCCGCAACTTCCATGCCCAGGCAGAACTGCTGCGCACCATCCGCGACTATGACGATTTTGGTCCCGACGTTGATCCGCACGGCGAGCGCGATTTCGGGCGGTTCGAATTCCGGGGTGCCGCGCTGTACTGGAAGATCGATTATTATGATCGCACGCTCGATTTTGGCTCGCCCGATCCTGCCGACAGCCAGGTCACCACGCGCGTGCTGACGATCCTTCTAACGAGCGAATATTGAGATATATTGGCCCCGACCATGTCGGGGCCAACAGCTTTTTCGAGGAGTCGCATATGACCCAACCGCCCGTTTTCGAGGCGCTCGAACGCCTGTTCAAACTCGCCGAGTCCTACTCAGGACAGTCCCGCCGGGCCGCCAACTTCCTGCTCGCCTGGTGGAACGCTACCGACAATGGCGGCTTCGACCTTGCCGATCTGTTCGGCGTCGATCACGCGGTCGCCGCCGATATGGGGCTGGTCTTCCTCTATCTGGGCGGCCATCATGGCGCGATCTACCCCGACCAATTGGGCTATGATGACCGGATCATCGCGCTGGTAGAGCGCTGGCGTTTGGCCGCGCCCGCCGAGGACTGAAGCCAGCTGCGGTGGGAAAGTCTGCTTGAGCAGACTCCGGCCCCGACGGTGATCGCGAAAAACCATCCGTCCGCCGACATTGTATTGAATTCAATACAATGGAAGCATAGCCCGATGTCCTTGTCATGATGGAGGAGAGGACGCCTGTGGCGATGGAGGGGCAAGGGAGCGAAGACCGGCGCTCAGCCTTTTTGCAGCTTCGCGTGACCCCGAAGATGCACGCCACGATCGCGCGCCTCGCCTTGGATCAGGGCAATATCACGCTGCGAGCGCTGATCATGAACGCGCTCAAGCAAACCTATGGTCTCGATGTCCCTGATGAGGAGCTTCGTGATCGGCGCGGCCGCCAGCCACGGCCCGCGCTTCTCAAGGAGACAGATGATGGCTGAGTATTTTTCGCGCCATCCCGATCACGCGATCCTGTTTGCGTTCGCCTGCTTCGCGCTGACCGTCTACCTGTTCCGCTACGTCGGACCCAGATTCGGCGCGCGCGGCGACTGGTCGGCGCGGGACCATTATGAGCGCAACCTTCGCAACGGCGGCGACGACTATTGAGCGCGGTTGCCCAGGACGGAAGATCTTCGTGAAAACCATCGTGATCAGTCTCCTGAAAGGCGGCGTCGGCAAAACCTTCCTCGCGACCCATCTCGCCTGGTATCTCGCCGAGCAGGCGGGGCGCCGCGTCGCGTATATCGATCTCGATCCGCAGGGCAGCTCGACGCGTCGCCTCGCCAAAGAGCGCAATGGCTGGTTCTCGGCCGACCTGTTCGATCCCGAGGCCAAGCTCGTGCTTGAAGATGCACCCGGCATCACCGTGTTCGGCGCCGACCCGCGCCTGCAAATGGTCAAGGCGGCCGCAGACGTACTCGACTTCATCGGGCGCTTCCGGGGGCTGCCCAAGCATTTCGATTATTGCGTCATCGACACCGGACCCAAGTGGGATGAACTGACCTTGAGCGCGATGGCGGTTGCCGACGAGGTGATCGCGCCGGTCCAGGTTGCCGAGGATTCGATCGAGTGCGCCAAGATGCTGCTGACCGCGCTCAAGAAGGCCGAAGCCGCGCGCGGCGGCCGCAAGGTCAATTTCCTTGGGCTGCTGCCGTCGATGGTCAACGCCTTCGACAAGCGCGAGATGGAGAATGCGGTGAAGCTCGCGCACGCCGTTGGCCCGACGATGATGTTCCCGGCCTTCGTGAAGGCGCGGCCGACCTACAAACATTCGGCCGAGAACCATCACGCGGTCTGGCACGAGAAGGGGAGCGGCGCCAAGGCGGCCTCCGAGGAGATCCGCACGATCCTCGCCGAGGTGGAACGTCGGGTTGATACCAGGACCAAGGAGCCGGCCTGATGGGAAAGTTCGACCAACGGGCCGAGGAATTCGGGATGCTGGTAGGCGCGCACGAAAGTGCGCGCCGCGTCGAGGAACTGCCGCTCGACTGGCTGACGCCCGATCCCGGCAATCCCCGCACGCATTTCGATGAAGCCGAGATGGCGGAGCTTGCGGCTTCGATCGAGGCGCGCGGCGTGCTGCAGCCGATTATCGTCCGTCCCAAGAATGGAGATGGCAAGCATGTCATCCGGATGGGTGAGCGGCGTTACCGCGCCTCGCTCGCAGCGGGGAAGAAAACCATCCCCGCGATCGTGGTGGATGCGGGGGAGGGGGCCGATGTCCTTGCCGACCAGATCGTCGAGAATGACCAGCGCGCCAGCCTCTCGTCGCGCGAGCTCGCTTTGGGCGTCGAGCGCATGCTGGCCGATGGAAAGAACCAGGCCGAGATCGCCAAGGCGCTCGGCCGTTCGAAGCAGTTCGTCTCGCTCTACGCCGCTTATGGCGAGATGGAGCCATATCTGCGCGACGCAATCGACAAGGCCCCGATCCGGGTTCTGTACGATTTGCACCGGGCTGCACGAAAACACCCGCTGGAGGTTCGCGACTTCGTCAGGGGATTCGGCGAGCGGGGCGTGACGCTTGCGGAAGGCACGAAGTTCGTCACCTCGCTCAAAGTGCCGGCTGAAACAGGGGCGCCGTCTGCAAAGGCCGCGCCCGCCGCCGGGCCAGTCGAGCCAGTGCCTGGAAAGCGGGTGGGCAGGGCAGGGCGGTCATCGGCATCGTTACAGCCGAGCCCGTTCAAGGTCATGGTTGGCACCAGATCTGCCCGACTGGTGCTGCCCGATCGGGTCCGTGTCGTGTTCGATGACGGTGACGAAGATGAGGTGGCATCATCCGACCTGTCGTTCGATTGACGCGATTAGGGTAGAGTGGCGAGCTGAGGTCGATGAGTCGCTTTGGAAAGTCAGGATTACCGATGGCCGGTGAGATGGACGATATCTGTGCGCAGGTGGATTGCCCAAAATGCGGGGCAATTCTCAACGTGCCCTTCAGCCAGATACGGTTGCAGAAGGCCGCGGCCTGTTCGTGCGGTGCGATGATCCGTCTTGAGGACGATACTCCGATCGCGGCCATTCAACGCCTGATCGACGAGGCGAACCCGCCAACGTCGGCCAATGATGCCTAGCGCGAGACCAACCACCAGAACCCCTCACTCCGCGTAGAGAAATCGATTTTTCAGATAGAATGATGGCGGCATCCCTTCTTCCAGGGATGCCGCCATTTTCATTTCGCAGGGCATTTTCGGCTTGCGTACGCAGCCGGGGAGGCGATGATTCGAAGGAAGGCTCCGAGTCTGCTTGAGCAGACAGTAGAAGGTTCAAATTAGGTGAGGGCCGGATAGGCGTGACGCCGGGGATGTATGACAATAGCCTTTGATGCATGCCCGTCTTCACCTTCCGTCTCGACGATGACATCGCCCAGCGCTTCGATGCTGTGGCGGAGAGCGCCGGTGGCCGCTCAGTTTTGCTGCGGCGCCTCGTCATGAATGCAGTGGACGCGGAGGAGGGCGAGAGGTCGGGGCCAGTCCGCCGGCGGGAGCGAGCAACACGGCGGTTTGAGATCCGGCTGACCGATGCGGAAATTGCAGCGCTGGATGCCAAGGCCGATGCTTTGGGTATGAAGCGAACCGACTGGGTGACGAGGCTGGTGCGCTGCCGCTTGCATTCGGCGGCACCGCTGCCGCTTGAAGAGCGGGCGGCAGTGGCTCAGGCGTGGCGCGAGCTCAACCGGATCGGCATCAATCTCAATCAGGCAACGCGGGCGCTCAATGCTTCGGTGATGGTCGAATCCGGGCTCGATGTCGCGCGCGAGGCGGCGCGGGTGGCAAGCTTCCGGGCGGAAATCCGGACGGCGCTTGCCGGTCTCGGCGCCGCGCTCAAGGGCGATCTTGCCTATTGGGACAGCCTCGATGCTTGAGGAGGAGGGCATCCTGCCGCTGCCCAGCCTCATGGAGGCATGGCGGCCGCCCACTGGCGGGAAACGGACACTGCGGGGGGCCTATGTCCGCGTCGGGCGAGGTGGGCTAGGCCTGGGAGGGCAGGGGCGCGCCACGCCGCTGAGCCAGGCCGAGGCTCGGGCCAAGCTCGAGCGGATCGTGCGCAAGGCCCCGGAGGTCATGGTCAAGGTCTCGGGCAAGCAATATGGCGCGCATCATCTATCTGAGCATTTCGGCTATGTTGCGCGGCACGGGAAGCTTGCGGTGCGCTCAAGCGAAGGCGAGATCATTGATGATCCCAAGCGGCTGAAGGAGATCGCGCAGGACTGGGCCATGCTCGACGAGGCGATGAACGAGCATGGCCGCGACCGGCCGACTTCGCTGTCGCTGGTCCTCTCCATGCCCGGTGGCTCGACCGATCCCGAGGCGCTGCAGGATGCCGCCCAGGCGTTCGCCCGGATCCTGTTCGAGGACAATCACGCCTATATGCTGGCGCTCCACACAGATACCGATCATCCGCATGTCCATCTGACGGTGGCCACCGAAGGTGCGGACGGCACGCGGTTCAATCCGCGCAAGGCCGACCTCCATCATATGCGAGAGACATTCGCGCATGAGCTACGTGCGCGCGGCATCGCGGCTGAGGCGACGCCCAGACGCGCACGCGGTCACGTCCAAAAGCGTGTGCGCTCAGCAGCGCTGCATCTCGATGCTCGGATCGGTCAGGAGGGGCGCCGGCTCAATATGGATGAACTCAACGTGCTGCGCGCCCGGGTCTTTGCGCACGCGCGCGATGAGGAACGGCGGCCGCAAGACGTGATGGCGCTGGTTCGCCAGAAGCAGATACGCGGTGCTTATGCGGAGGCGGCGGTGGCGCTTGCACGTACCGGCGAGGCCGACGACCAGGCGCTTTCCGACGAAATTGCGGGTTTCCTGGCGGCTATGCCGCCGGCGGTCTCCCGACGTCTGGCCCTGGCCCGCGAGATGATGCAGGGGCGGCAAGCGACACAGCCGGCGCGCCAGCTGGAGGGTGAAGCTGGTCCCGAGCGGCCAGCGCCGGAGCGTGGGCGGGAGCGTTGATTCGCATGGGGCGGTTGATCTTGCGAAGGGATGCTCCCACTAACATGTGCTAGAATGTCTTGGAAATTCGAGGGAACTGGCGCTTTCTGTGGTCATAGCTTGTTAGAAAAAACCGTGCTATTATCTAACAGACCGGAGCTTGGACATGTCTGCGGTGGCTGATCGGATTATGAAGCGTGTGCGCGGCAAGGGCCGTGGCTGGGTGTTTACGCCCAAGCAGTTCGTCGACTTCGGTACGCGCGGCTCGGTCGACATGGCGCTGTCGCGTCTCGCGCATGCCGGTGACATCCGCCGGATCGGCCGCGGTCTCTACGACTATCCCCGCCAGCATGACAAGCTTGGTGCCCTGAGCCCGGATCCCGGGCAGGTGGCCCAAGCGCTCTCTGCGCAGAGCGGCGATGCGCTCGCGCCGTCGGGAGCGGCGGCGGCCTAATAGCCTTGGTCTCTCGACGCAGGTGCCCGCCCGGGCGAGCTACGCCACCAGCGGCCGCACCCGCACCGCCGAGGCTGGCGGCCGCAGCGTTACCTTGAAGCACAGCCGCGCGCCGGTGCTCGACGCGCCGGAGTCTGTGAATGCGATCGTCCAGGCGCTCGCGCATCTAGGGAAGGGCAATATCGACGCGGATGCGATCGGGCGCTTCGCCGCGCGCCTCGACGATGCCGGTACGCGCGCGCTGGTCGCGGCCCGCTCGGCCATGCCGGGCTGGATGGGCGACATTGTCCTCAAGATCCAGGCGTCGCGGAGAGATAGGTCATGCAGGGAGAAAGGGTAGCGCCGCTGGCGCCACCAGCAAATCTCCAGATGCAGGGTCGGGCACAAGGATGGGTACGGCCGGATAAAGTGTCGGCCATGTCGAATACTTGGCGATCCATGTCGCGGCGCTTGGAGACAGCCAGCCCGTCAAGGTCGTGATACTCGCATAGCGCTGCGCGAGCGGAAGCGCGATGATGGGTTCATAGTGGGCGACGCGGTTGCGCAATATACGCAGGTCGCGCAAGTCCCGCGCGATCACACCGCGCTGTACGCCTTTGGCCTGAAAGATGGGTCGCAGGCTTTGCCAGAGGTGGTGTGACTTGGGGCCGAAGAGTGACGCCCAGAAGCCGAAGTTCAACTCCGCTACGATCTGCGGACGGGTCGCTGCCTTCCCGTCTTTCTGCAGCGTTTGCCGTGCTTTTGCGATTGCGCCCGTCTGATAGTTCGTCACAAGGATCGCAGGATCGTCGATCCAGGCGGCGCCATGTTGCGCCGCAAGCTGCGCGTCCGCCATGTTACGCAGCACGACCTCGAGCATGTGTAGAGGGCCATAGAGGGCTGCGGAAAGCTGCACATTATAGGTGTACAGGCGCTCTGCGAGCGTCTGATCGGCTCCGGCCCACTTCAGATAAGTGTCGAAGCGGTCAGCGGACAAGGCATGAACGAATGTTGGCACGGGAACCTTTTCACTTGATTTTTAGGCACCCTTGCGCCATATGAACTGGGTATCCCCCGGCGGTCCCTGCTTTGCAAACCGTCGGGGCACTTTATTTCTCGACATCGTCGATTCGATCTTCAATGCCGTTGCTGGAGTAGCGCAGCGTGAATGAACTCGCGCGCCGCCGGCATGCGAGGAGATTTTGCGTGATCACAGCGAAATAGGGGTCTGAGTAGCAACGGAACAGAAAACCTACATAAGGCCGCCTGGGCCGATTTGCCTTTCCAACAAACCCGGGTTTGGTGCGAAGGCGATCGCTGGCGCCGTGGTGGCGCTGAAGCCTTCTCATTCTTCCCAAAAACCCGTCCAGAAACCTGTAGCCGATAAACCCTGTTCAGCTTAGGTTGCTGCACAGGGGGCGGACATGCTGATCGGCTACATGCGCGTATCGACCGGGGAGCAGAACCTCGACCTCCAGCGCGATGCCCTGGAACGGGCTGGATGCGAGCGGATCTATGACGACGTCTGTTCTGGGCGGGCGACCGAGCGTCTCGGCCTGGCCAAGGCGCTCGACGTCGCCCGAGATGGCGACGCTCTCGTTGTATGGAAGCTCGATCGCATCGGCCGCTCGCTGACGCATGTCGTCGGCCTGGTCAGCGACCTGCAGAAACGCGGGGTCGGGCTCAAGGTGCTGACCGGCGACGTGGACACAACCACGGCGACCGGCAGGCTCGCATTCGGCATCTTCGCGACGCTCGCCGAGTTTGAGCGTGACCTCATTCACGAACGGACCATGGCGGGGCTGGCGGCGGCCCGCGCGCGAGGTCGCGCCGGCGGGCGTCCGCGTGTGATGACAAAGCAGAAGCTCAAAGCAGCGATGGCCATGATGGCCGACCGCGACAATGCTGCGCGCGATGTCGCCGCCCAGCTCGGGATGTCGTTGTCGACGCTCTATGCCTACGTTGACGCCAAAGGCCAGCCACGGGAACAGGCGACGGAACTTCTCGGTAAACCGACGACGAGGGGTTCCGCTCGGGCGCAACAGGCCTGATCCGTGCCGGTCGGCTTCCTTACCGACAGCCAAACCCGCGAATATGGCCGGTTCGCCGGCGAACCCACACCGGACCAGCTCGCTCGCTATTTCCACCTCGACGACACCGATCGCGCGTTCGTGGCCGAGCACCGCGGCGACCACAACCGACTTGGCGTTGCGGTTCAGCTTGGCTCGCTGCGCTTCCTCGGGACCTTGCTCGAAGATCCTGCCGTGGCGCCGGTCTCGGCCGTGCGCTTCGCCGCCGACCAGTTGTCGATCACTGGCTCGGCCGAACTCTTGACGGTCTACGCGAAAAGCGCGGGCCGTTGGCGGCATGGTCCCCGCATCCGCGAGCGCTACGGCTACCGCGCCTTCGCCGACTTTGGAATCGCGTTCCGCCTCAATCGCTTTCTATATGCGTTGTGCTGGACCGGCGCCGACCGCCCCTCGGCGCTGTTCGACCGCGCGGTTGCATGGCTGCTTGAAGCCAAGGTGCTGCTACCGGGGCTCTCGGTGCTCGAGCGCGCCGTGGCCAGGGTTCGGACGCGCGCAAACTCGCATCTGCACCGCCTGTTGATCGAGGCGATGACGCCTGAGCAACGGGCGAGCCTCGACGAGCTCGTCGCGGTCCCCGATGGCGGGCGCCAGAGTCCGCTCGATCGCCTGCGCGACGGCCCGTATATCCAGAGTGGCCGCGAAATCAGCCGTGCGCTCACGCGCCTGGAAGAGATCCGCGTGATCACCAACGGCCTCCCGCAAACGGATCGTCTGCCGCCAGGTAAAATCGTGGCGCTCGCCCGCTTCGCGGCGGCGGCAAAGGCGCAGGCGGTTGCACGGCTTCCAAACGATCGGCGCGCGGCCACGCTCCTTGCCTTCGTCAGGACGCTGGAGGCGACGGCCGGCGACGATGTCAAGGTCGAGCGCCCGTTCCGCTATATCCGCGAGGACTTCTTCCTGGGCCGATCCTTCCGCAACATGGAGGACCTCAACGCCCAGCTCATCGACTGGCTCGACACCGTCGCCAACGTACGCGTGCACGGGACGACCCAACGGGTGGTGGCCGAGGCCTTCGCCGAGGAGCAGGAAGAGCTGCAGCGGCTGCCAGAGCATCGCTTCAACGCCGTCCTGAAGCTCGAGCGGCGGGTCAGCCATGACGGGCTCGTGGCGGTCGGCGGCAACTATTACAGCGTACCCGACAGGACGCGCCGGATCGTTGAGATAGAGCAGTTGCCGGACCTGGTCCGCATCATCGACCGCGGCATCGTCGTTGCCGAGCACCCCGTGCTCGAGGGACGCCGGCAATATCGCATCGACCGGCGCCACCGCACCGGGCGGCCGCAACCGCGAACACCGGATCGGCCCATGACGATGCTCGGCCGGATCGGCGACCATGTGCCGTTGCGCTCGCTGACCGTCTACGAGGCGATCGGCGCGAGCCTGGCGAAGCCTGTCCTGAGCGCCTGCCGCAGGCCGGCAGTCGAAGGGGAGGGGCGGCCATGAATGCCATTGCCCCATCCACCCGTGTCGACTCCATCCGCCGGAGCCTCGTCAGCCTCAAGATGCCCCGGGCGCTCGAGATCCTCGATGCGACCCTGCGCCGTATCGAACAGGGCCAGATCGACGGCATCGAAGCGCTCGACGAGCTGCTGGGCGAGGAGCTGTCGCTGCGCGAGAACCGGCGGATCAAGGCCGCTCTGCGCATGGCGCGCCTGCCTGTGGTGAAGACCCTGGCGGGCTACGACTTCTCGTTCCAGCCCTCGCTCGACAGGAACCGCATCCTCGCGCTCGCCGGCCTCGACTTCATAGAGCGCGCCGAGGTCGTCCACCTGCTGGGACCGCCCGGCACCGGCAAAAGCCACATTGCCACCGCACTCGCGGTCGAGGCCGTGCGCGCCGGCAAGGCGGTCTACTTCATCCCGCTCGCCGACCTCATCGCCCAACTCACCAAGGCCGAACGCGAAGGCACGCTCCGGGAGAAGATCCGCTTCCTCGCCAGGGCATCGCTGCTGGTTGTCGACGAGATCGGATACCTGCCGGTCACACCGGGTGGTGCGAACCTGTTCTTCCAGCTCGTCAACGCCCGCTACGAAAAGGGCGCCATGATCCTCACCTCCAATCGCGGCTTCGCCGAATGGGGCGAAGTGTTCGGCGATCCCGTCGTTGCCACCGCGCTGCTCGACAGGCTGCTGCACCATGCCGTGGTCATCCAGATCGAAGGTTCCAGTTATCGCATGCGTGAGCACGCCGCGCTCGTCCCCGAAAACGTCCGCGCCGGCGTCGCGTTCAATCCACCCCAAGGTAAGCGCCGCGGACGACCACCAAAGAAAGCCAATCCCGATCCCGATTACGGCTGATCACCGTCCGAACCCAGCCAACGAGGTAGGGAATTTTAAGCGCCCACTTCTGCGGAAACTTCGGTGCCCATTGACACCAACCTGGTGCCCGGTGCCTATGTCAACGTGCGCCCGCTAGAGGGCTTCGAAATGGAGACACCATGGCACCGCGGCCGGGTATTGCTGATTGGCGATGCCGCACATCCGACTACCCCACAGCTCGCATCAGGCGCGGGGATCGCGGTGGAAGACGCGCTGGTCCTGGCCGAGGAATTCACTCGGGGGCTACCGGTCGAAGAGACGCTCCAGGCATATACTGAGCGGCGCGAATGGCGCTGCCGCCTGGTGGTCTCGAGCTCGGTCAAGATCGGCCAGCTCGAACAGGCGCGGGCTCCCGTCGAGGAGCAAACCGCGATTGTCGAATACGCACTAGCAAGGCTAGCTGAACCTGTCTGATGCGTCTGGCGAGAGGGAAAACGAACAGGCGATCAGGTGCGATTGCCAAATCCAGCTGAGAACAACGCGCGATCAATTTCCAGAAACGTCGGAACCGGCACGTTTCGGGAACGGGCGAGGCGAACCACCGCCCCCACCAGAGCATCGTACTCGCTCGTTCGCCCAGCCATGAGATCGCGCTGGAGCGAAGTTGTTGCGTCGGGAGGGAACTTTGCCGTAAAAATAAGTGTGCGGTCGACGCAGTCCGAAGGCAGATCAATTCCCGAAACCCGCGCAAGCGCAGATACCTCGGCCATGGCTCTGCGCAACATCGCCGCGGAGCAAGGGCTCAACATCACGCTTCCTGCCGGTATGCGCAGGTAACTCGCTACTCCGCCAAGCGATGCTGCGAGCAGCAATTTGCGCCATAGTTCGACACGAATGTCTTGGGCGACAGCACTTGCTATTCCTGCAGCTTTGAGTTGCTGAACAACCTGGTCGACGGCCCGTTCGTCCGGTCCTGCCGTTCGGCCCAGCAAAATATCCGGATCGACCCCAACGTGCCGGACCGTGCCCTCGCGAAGCTCGAAAAATCCATGGACGCGCCCAGCGAGGATAGTCGAATCGGACAAGCTTCGCGCTGCCTGGTCCGGCGCTTCTACTCCGTTTTGCAACGTCACTATCCTGCCTGACGCCCCCGGCAGGATGCGCAGCCGATCCAGAACGTGCGGCAGATCGCAGGTCTTGGTGCAAATGATGGACTGGCGCGGCCACCCCTCGAGTTGATCCCATTCGAGAGCCGGAATCTGGACCGTCTCGAACCCGCTTGCAGAGGCAATCCGCAGCCCCTCCCTTCGCAACTGATCAAGGCGCCGCCCGCGCGCGAGCAGCGTGACCTCGTTGCCGGCGCGATGCAATCGTGCCGCAACAAAGCTCCCGATTGCTCCCGCCCCGATAACCAGCGTCTCAACCAAGGTCGGCTCTGAACCCAGACGATTGTGCGGGGGCTTCGTGGGCAACATCGGCCGCGAGCCGTCTCAATGATCGATGCAATTGTCGGAACAGCGCCGCTGGCGGCGCCGAGCCCATGAAGCTCGACGACAACGCGCCGATGACATTGCCGTCAGGGCCGGAGACCGGAATGGCAAAGCAGTAAAGGTCCTCTCTTATTTCGTGCCGATCAAACGCCAAGCCGGCTTCCCGGACAACTTCCAGTTCACCACGAATCGCGTCCGGATTGGTTATGGTGTTGGGGGTGAGAGCGACAAATGGCCCCGCTCGCAGATAGTTGTCCAGCTGCTTAGACGGTAAAGCCGCAAGCAGCACTTTCCCAATTGCCGAGCAGTAGGCTTCGAGTTGCATGCTTTCCGCGGTGAACAGATCGACCTCTCCGCCATTCTCTTTGACCAGGTACGTTACCATACCGTCTTCCAAAATGCCGAAATGCAGCAGGACCCGATGCCGTCTCGCAAGCCGTCCGAGCGGGCGCCGGAGGCGTGAGGCGAGTCGCTGCGTTGGATCTGGCCGAGCCAACTGAAGATCAATCAGCACTCGTCCGGGCAAAAAGCATCCCCGTGTCAAACGGTCGACATACCCCTCCTCCTCGAGCGTCGCGGCAAGCCGGTGTGCGGTGGCAAGCGGTATTGCTTCCTGCCGGGCGAGCTCGGTCAGCGTCGAATGCCCACCGTCGCAAACGATGGCATGCAGGAGCCTCAGCCCTTTAGCCAAGGTCGATGATTGCCTGGTAGTCATTAGCCGAACATGTGCGATTTACTCTCAATTATCAAGAGATGTTCGTCAATGCATGCTGACGTTGCGGAGCCAATGCGCTAGTGCCTCTGGCAAGGAGAGCGCCATGAATCCACAATTGCAAACTGCTGCTCGGTTACTCCGTGATGCTTATTCAAAGGCCCCGCTCGCGCCGCTGCGCGATTATCTCGAGCCGACCGACGCGATTGGCGCTTATGCTGTGCAAGAAATCAACACGCGGTTCTGGGAAAGCCAGGGTCGCCGGATCGTGGGACGCAAGGCAGGACTCACGGCCGAGGCTGTACAGAAACAGCTGGGCGTCGACCAGCCGGACTTTGGCGTCCTGTTCGAAGACATGCGTGTGCCGGATGGAGGAACACTCGATCCGAGCAAATGTATCCAAGCCAAGGCAGAGGCGGAAATCGCCTTTGTGCTTGGGGGCGACCTTCTCTCACCACTCTCCACCCCTGCCGAGGTAGCCGCTGCCGTCGCCACGGTGCATGCCGCGATCGAGATCGTCGACAGCAGAATTGCCGACTGGAAGATCACTTTCGCGGACACCGTTGCCGACAACGGCTCCTCGGCCTTTTTTGTGCTGGCTGGTGAAGGTCTACCCCTCGCAGATCTAGATCTGGAAGGCGCCAAGATGGCTATGACCGTGAGCGGAGAGGTCGCGTCCACAGGCGTCGGATCTGCGGCGCTCGGTAATCCGCTCAATGCAGCCGCGTGGCTGGCTCGGACGCTAGCCGAACGGGGCGAGCCGCTTAAGGCCGGCGATATTCTTCTCGCTGGGGCTCTCGGCCCGATGGTTTCGCTGAAGCCAGGCGTCGAAGTCCGTGCCGAAATCTCCGGGATCGGAACCTGTTCCTTCACATTCGCCGGAGCCTGACCATGGGCAAGAAAAAGGTTGCGATCATCGGCTCGGGCAACATCGGCACCGACCTTATGATCAAGGTGATGCGCCTGTCAGAAGTGCTCGAGATGGGCGTGATGGTAGGGATTGATCCCGCCAGCGACGGGCTGGCCCGCGCCGCACGGATGGGGGTGGCGACCACGCATAAGGGGATCGATGGCCTGCTCGCCATGCCCGAATTTGCCGATGTCGAGATCGTCTTCGACGCGACCAGTGCCGGGGCACACAAACGTAACAGCGAACTGGTGCTGGCGGCGGGCAAGCGGATGATCGACCTCACCCCGGCAGCCATCGGGCCCTACGTGATCCCACCGGTCAACGGTGACAAGTGCCTCGATGCGCTCAACGTCAACATGGTGACTTGCGGCGGGCAGGCGACGATCCCGATCGTCGCGGCGGTGAACCGGGTGGCCAAGGTTCACTACGGCGAGATCATCGCCTCGATCGCCTCGAAGAGTGCTGGCCCCGGTACCCGTGCCAACATCGACGAGTTCACCGAGACCACCAGCCAGGCGATCATGGATGTCGGCGGGGCAACGCGCGGCAAGGCGATCATCATCCTCAACCCGGCCGAACCGCCGCTGATCATGCGCGATACGGTCTATTGTCTGTGCGAGGATGCCGACCAGGAGGCGATCCGCCAGAGCATTCACGACATGGTTGCCGAAGTGCAGAGCTATGTCCCGGGCTACCGGCTCAAGCAGGCGGTGCAGTTCGAGCACATCGGCTCCAACCGCCCTCTGCAGATCCCGGAGATGGACGGCGAATACACCGGGCTCAAGGTCTCGGTGTTCCTTGAGGTCGAAGGCGCGGCTCACTACCTGCCGTCCTATGCCGGCAACCTCGACATCATGACCTCGGCGGCGATGAAAACCGCCGAGAAGATCGCTGCCCGCATGCATGAAGGAGCCACGACATGAGTTTCGATCCCAACATGCAAAAGCTCTATATTCAAGACGTCACCCTGCGCGACGGGATGCATGCGATCCGCCACCAGTATGGCCTCGATCATGTCCAGGCGATCGCCCGCGCACTCGACCGGGCCAAGGTCGATGCGATCGAGGTCGCGCATGGCGACGGCCTGCAGGGCTCAAGCTTCAACTACGGCTTTGGTGCCTACACCGACTGGGACTGGATCGGCGCAGTTGCCGAAGTGCTCGAGCATTCGGTGCTCACCACACTGCTGCTGCCGGGTATCGGCACGGTCCACGATCTGAAGCACGCTTACGAGATGGGTGTGCGCTCGGTCCGCATCGCGACGCACTGCACCGAGGCCGATGTCAGCAAGCAGCATATCGAGGCCGCCCGCAATCTCGGCATGGATGTCTCGGGCTTCCTGATGATGAGCCACATGATCGATCCCGAGGCGCTTGCTGAGCAAGCGCTGCTGATGGAAAGCTACGGGGCACACTGCGTCTACGTCACCGACAGCGGCGGGGCGATGAACATGGATGAATACGCCGCGCGTTGCCAGGCCTATGACCGGGTTCTCAAACCCGAGACCCAGCGTGGTGTTCACGCTCACCATAACCTCAGCTTGGGCGTCGCCAACTCGATCGTGGCGGTGCAGAACGGTGTGGTCCGGGTCGATGCCAGCCTGGCCGGGATGGGCGCTGGCGCGGGCAATGCCCCGCTCGAAGTGTTTATCGCCGCTGCCGACCGGATGGGCTGGAACCACGGTTGCGACTTGTTCGCACTGATGGATGCGGCCGAGGATCTTGTCCGTCCGTTGCAGGACCGCCCCGTCCGTGTCGACCGCGAGACGCTGACGCTGGGCTATGCCGGGGTCTATTCCAGCTTCCTGCGTCACGCGGAAAAGGCCAGTAGCGATTACGGTGTGGATACCCGTTCGATCCTGGCCGAAGTGGGCCGCCGCAAGATGGTTGGCGGACAGGAAGACATGATCGTCGATATCGCGCTGGACATGGTAAAAGCGCGATGACGACGAAAAGCGTATTCCGCTTCGGCGGTGGAGAGCGCTGCAGTGATCCACGCAGCCGCGACAAGACCATCGTCGGCGGCAAGGGCTCAAACCTCGCGGAAATGGCCGGCATCGGCCTACCTGTCCCCCCCGGCTTTACCATTACCACCGAGGAATGCGGCCGCTACCTGAAGGAATGCGCCAACTTCTCCGATTCGCTCCACGCCGAAGTCGCCGCCGCGCTCGCCCACATCGAAACGGCCGTCGGCAAGAAGTTTGGCGACGCGTCCGATCCGCTGCTCGTCTCGGTACGCTCCGGCGCCCGCGTCTCGATGCCCGGCATGATGGACACCGTGCTCAACCTCGGCCTCAACGATCAGACCGTGCTCGGCCTCGCGAAAACCTCGGGCGACGACCGCTTTGCCTGGGACTCCTATCGCCGCTTCATCCAGATGTATTCCGACGTCGTCCTCGGCCTCGATCACCACCTGTTCGAGGAAGCGCTCGAAATCATCAAGGAACATTTTGGCTATACCAATGACCTAGAAATGACCGCACAGGACTGGCAAGCACTTGTTCAATGCTACAAGAAGCTTGTTGAGGACACTCATGGCCAGCCCTTCCCCGCCGATGCCTACTTAGGCAGGGCGCCGGCGATCATCCAACAGCGTGAAAGGATCAAGCGACAGACCTTCGAACATCGGCGCTTGCAACACCGCAAGCTCGCCGACTAACATCAACCCCCAGACGAGGCCCGCACTCCGCTAATCTACGCCGAGAGTTGTGCCGAATGTTCTGACGACGGACACCCTTAAGGGGTGTAACTGGTTTCAAGGAGAGGCTAAGTGGCTGCACGCAAAGTTATTGTCACAGTCGCGCCAACCGGCGGGATGGCGCTCAAGTCGCAGAATCCTGCGCTTCCAACACAGCCCCAGGAAATTGCCGATGACGTGTACCGCTGCTATAATGCTGGTGCGAGCGTCGTTGCGGTTCATGCGCGAAGGCCAGAAGACGACGGGGCAACCTGCAATCCCGCCATCTACCGTGACATCAATGAGCGCATTCGCTCGCACTGCAACATTGTTCTCAACAATTCGACTGGCGGCGGCGTTCATGGCGATATGGTGCGCCAGGCGGCCAACGGCTATTGGGAAATTCTTTGGGAAGAGCGCATCAAAGGGATCGAAGCTGGCGCAGAAATGTGCACGCTGGATCCCACAACCATCGTTGCTTCTTTCGATGGCAAAGAGATATTGATGAATACGTCGCCGTCGCGCTGTCGCGAACTGGCGATCAAGATGCAGGAAAAGGGCATCAAGCCCGAATGGGAAGTGTTCAGCCCGACGCATCTGCTCCAGGATGTCGTTGCTTGCATCAAGGAAGGGCTCGACAAAGCGCCTTATTTCATAAATGTCGTGCTTGGCGTCAACCAATTCCAAGGCGCATTGCCTTACTCGCCGAAGATTCTGCAGCAAATGGTTGATATCCTGCCTGAAGGCTCGTTATTCAACGTAAGTGCGGTCGGGCCGGCCCAGCTCAATGCAGGAGTTCTTTCGTTGCTACTGGGCGGGCATGTACGTGTCGGCCTCGAAGACAATCTTTATTACGAGCGCGGGCAACTCGCGACGAATGTGCAGCAGGTCGATCGGATCGTGCGCATCATCCGTGAATTGGGGCTCGAGCCAGCTACCCCTGATGAGGCGCGTGAGATCATGGGCCTCCCGCTGCTCGGATAGCCACACGGCCAATCTGCCTAGGGCACTAGCTTTTGAGTGGTTTTGTCGCTAAGGAGGGCAGGTTCTGGAAGAGAAGGAAAGTAGGGTGAGATCAGCGGACGTTGTCATCGTTGGAGCTGGCCATGCCGGTGCCCAGTGCGCAATTGCGCTCCGTCAGGCTGGGTACGAAGGCTCGATCGCGTTGGTCGGTCGCGAAAACGAAGTGCCCTACGAACGGCCACCGCTTTCCAAAGAATATTTCTCCAGAGAGAAATCGTTTGAGCGCCTCTACATACGCCCCCCGGAATTTTGGCGCGAAAAAGACATTCATCTCACTCTAGGTATTGAGGTGAGTGCTGTTGACCCCGGTTCCAAGGTCCTCACGCTTTCGGACGGTTCAGCCTTCGCTTACGGCCAGCTTGTTTGGGCCACGGGTGGTGATCCGCGCAAGCTGGCTTGCCCTGGAGCGGAGCTTTCAGGTGTACACGCCATCCGAACTCGAGCCGATTGCGACAGGCTGATGGCTGAAATCGATCGCGGTTTGACGCAGGTCGTTGTCGTCGGCGGCGGCTACATCGGCCTCGAAGCTGCTGCCGTTCTGACCAAGTTGAATTGCCATGTTACCTTACTTGAAGCGATGCCGAGGGTTCTGGCGCGCGTTGCTGGGACTGAACTCTCCACTTTCTACGAGAATGAACACCGAGGACATGGTGTCGATCTGCGGACCGGCATTACGGTGGCAGCCCTGGAAGGGCAGGAATCAGTTACAGGGGTGCGGCTGGGAGACGGCAGTGTCTTGCCCGCACAGGCAGTGATTGTCGGCATTGGGATTGTACCAGCCGTAGCGCCGCTGATAGAGGCTGGCGCAGCTGGAGACGGGGGTGTCACGGTCGATGAATATTGCCGCACCTCTTTGCCGGATGTCTTCGCCATCGGTGATTGCGCTTCTTTTTCGTGCAGCTTCGCCGATGGTAGGGTGTTGCGCGTTGAATCGGTGCAGAATGCCAACGATCAAGCAAGTTGCGTAGCCAAGACAATCTGCGGCGATCCCCAGCCGTACCGAGCCTTTCCATGGTTTTGGTCCAATCAATATGACCTGCGCCTGCAAACCGCGGGGCTCTCATTAGGCTACGATCAAACAGTGGTTCGCGGTGATCCCGCGGTGCGAAGCTTCTCGGTGCTGTACCTCAAACAGGGACGAGTAATTGCACTAGACTGCGTGAACATGGTCAAAGATTACGTGCAGGGCCGCAAGCTGGTCGAGGCGAATGTTTGCGTCAGCCCGGAGCAGCTTGTTGATACCGGTCTGGCGCTTAAGGATCTGATCCCGGTCTAGAATCTGGCTATTGGAGCAGGGAGACGCCACAGAAGAGTGTTGGCAAAGCGTCTTGGAGAGAGCGACAAATTTCCGGTGGCCCCTGTTCCGGTGGCCCCTACCAGATGACACCAATGGAATTCTGGATGGGATCGAGGGGACGGAACTTGGGTGTGATTATGGACCTGTCGGGCCGGGTGGCTGTGGTTGTGGGTGGTAGCAGCGGGATCGGTGCCGCGAGTGTCAGGATGCTGGCTGTGTCAACCGAACCGAAGATTTGACCCCTTGGGCGAACTGAAGAACTGCCCCCTTCATTGCGCCGTGGTTTCGGTGGTCTCAAGCGTAGATCCGGCCTTCTGCAGAAGGCCGGATCTACGCTTTTCGCGAAGTCGGTAGCGTAAGCGTGGGCTGGAGGCCGCAGATCAGGCGGCTTCGGCGATCGGTTGCTGATCTGGTCGCCAATTCCACGGCATGAGTTCATAACAGCGAGCGGCAGGCCAGTTGCCGGCGATCTTGGCGATAACGTCGGCAATATAGGCCTGTGGTTCGAGGCCGTTGAGCTTTGCGGTTTCGATAACGGAGTAGATGGCGGCCGCCCGATCGCCGCCTGCCTTTGATCCGGCGAACAGCCAGTTTTTACGGCCCAAGGCCATCGCAGGGTCATTCTGCCCATGTCGGGCAGATGGTAGAGTTTCATTATCGCTGGCATCCATATTACGGCGGTCGTTTTCGGCATGAAGGCCGCGAGGACCGGGCCAATGGCGCGATCATCCGGGTAGAGATCAGGCCGGGTGAGATCATCCAGGTCGCAGAGTGGATGCTGGACAGGGCGTTGTGCGCCGACATGGAGATGGGCGAACCGCGCGTTGCGGTGATTGGGCTTGTAGAGCTTCATGGACTGCTTACCGATCGCGGTTTCAGGCAGACTTCGACGGATGGACTCACGGCCATCCAGGAGGCGCGCCATGAAGGCACTACCACGACCCTCGTCGCTATCGATGCTGACCCAGCAGCTGAGCATGCCGCTCGATACGCCGCAGATGCGAGGCCTGAGCGAGGCGCAGCGAAGCGCCGTTGTTGCCAGGCTGGCGACCCTCTTGATGGCCGCAGCCGGCGTCGCGGCGAAGGAGGCCAGCGATGACGGGCAATGATCTCCTTCCAGTCACGGTGCTCAAGCGCAAAGCTGTGGTGTATGTCCGACAGTCGACCCCGGGTCAGGTCCAGAACAACCTGGAGAGCCAGCGCCGACAATATGAGCTTGTCGATGTTGCCCGACGCTGGGGATTTCACGATGTCGAGGTGATCGACGATGACCTTGGTCGGACCGCCAGCGGCACTGTCGACCGCCCCGGTTTCGAACGACTGGTCAGCGGCCTGTGCACGGGCAAGGTTGGCGCGGTGCTTTGCTTGGACGCATCGCGCCTTTCCCGTAATGGCCGGGACTGGCACCACCTTTTGGAGCTGTGTGGCCTGGTTGAAGCGCGCGTGATCGATCTCGACGGGGTATACGATCCCTGTCGACCAAACGATCGATTGTTGTTGGGCATGAAGGGCAGCATCAGCGAGTTTGAGCTTGGCATTTTGCGAACACGCATGCTTGACGCGGCGCGCGCCAAGGCAAGGCGGGGAGAACTGCGCCTCAGTGTTCCGATCGGCTATATCTGGCACCGCGAATACGGCCTGGGGCTGGATCCCGATATCCGGGTACAGGAGGCGATCCGCCTCATCTTTTCGCGTTTCCGCGAGCTTGGCAGCGCCCGCCAGGTGCTGATTTCGCTGACAGCTGACAATTTCCATTTTCCCCGCCCTTCTGACGGCCGCAAAACGGTGTCCTTCGACTGGGTGCCGGTTCGCTATCGAAGCGTTATTTCGATCCTGAAGAACCCCTTCTACGCTGGGGTCTATGTCTATGGTAAAAGCGAGAAGCGAACCGAGATTGTCGATGGCAGGGCACGCAAAAGTTACGGCCACAGCAAGCCCTTTGGAACGTGGGAAGTGCTGCTCCAGGATCATCACGAAGGCTATATCGATTGGAGTGAGTTTGAAAGGAACCAGAGCCATATCGCCGTCAACGCCTTCGGACAGAAGGGCGGCATCAAGTCTGGTCGTGGTGGCCGCGCGTTGCTCGCGGGCCTGCTCACCTGCGGCCGATGTGGAAGACGGTTGGGCGTTGTCTATTCGGGCCGGCCTCCGGGTCATCCCTATTACCGCTGCGAACGTATCAACCAGATGCTGGCCAAGCCACGATGCATGACTTTTGGCGCATCTCGCATCGACCCTGCCATAGGCAAAGAGATATTGAGAGCCGTGACGCCGATGGCGATCGAGGCCGCAATGGAAGCTGATCGGGCGCATCGGGATAATCTGGAAGAACGGCACCGCATGGTGGAGCTGGACTTGCAGCAAGCCCGATACGAGGCATCTCTCGCTGAACGTCGCTATGCTGCCTGCGACCCTGATAACCGCCTGATCGCTGCCCAACTCGAGAATAGCTGGGAAGCAGCGCTCAGGCGTGTGGAAGCCTGTGAAGCGGGTTTGGCCCAAGCGCGACAAATCGATCTGGCCGCGCCGGTGCCAGATTTTGCTGGCATTGCCACCGACCTGGAGACCGCTTGGCGCTCGCCTAACGTCGACATGCGTTGTCGTCAGCAGCTC
Organism: Rhizorhabdus wittichii RW1; assembly: GCA_000016765.1. Taxonomy (NCBI): domain Bacteria; kingdom Pseudomonadati; phylum Pseudomonadota; class Alphaproteobacteria; order Sphingomonadales; family Rhizorhabdaceae; genus Rhizorhabdus; species Rhizorhabdus wittichii. The sequence goes on along the minus strand of CP000701.1, from coordinate 29,882 downwards.
CTCCGCACGCTCGTGACCGATATCATCGCTGATGTCGATGAAGAGCAACGTGAAGTCATTTTGACGATCCACTGGAAAGGTGGCCAACATTCTCAGCTGCGCATTCGCAAACCCAAAGCAGGCGAACATGGCCAGAGTACGCCCGAAGCCGCCCTTGCCATCATCCGCTCCATGGCCACCCGGTGGTCCGATGCAGACATTGCCGCCACTCTCAACCGGATGGGAATGCAAACCGGACAAGGCAAGACCTGGACAGCGCGCCGTGTCGGCTCGCTGCGCACTGTCCACAAAATCCACGGCTACCGATCCGCCGAAAAGAATGGAGAGTGGCTCACGCTGACCGAAGCCGCCAAAAAGCTTGGGGTTACTGCCCATCGGGTCCGTCGACTGATCAAGGAGGGCGTGCTCCCTACCGAGCAAGTTGTACCCGATGCGCCGCACCAAATCCGAGCCACGGACCTGGAAAAGGACGAAGTGACCCAGTTCCCGCGTCACAGAGGCCCGTGTCGCATCAAAATGGAAAACCAAAAGTCCCTGTTTCCGGACATTTGAAGAGGAGGTGTAGTATGAATCGGTCGTTGCCACGCATCGCATGGCACGCTCCGCAATGTTGTTATCGATCTCCAGACGCCCATCATCGAGGAAGCGCGTGAGCGCCACCCAGCGCTTGCGGCCATAGGCGATCGCTTTCGCCATCTCGGACTTGGGCGAGAGGCGGCGCAGGGCATCGTCAAGTGCTTGCCGCAGCTCATCGATCAACGGCTGAGTGCGGTCGTGCCGGCTTCGTCGGCGGATCTCGGGTTGCTGGCCTTGAACCTCTGCCTCGATCTCATAGAGTTGGCCGATGCGTTCTAGCAGGTCGGTGGTGAGCGGCGTCGGCTTGGTGGCGTGGATGTCGAATATCTTCCGCCGGAAATGCGCCCAGCAAGCAACCTCGGTGACGCGGTTCGTGTCGTAGAGCTTGTCATAACCGGCGTAACCATCAGCCTGCAGGTAGCCGGCGAAGTTGGCCAGCTGACGCTGGGGATGCGCACCGGTGCGATCGGTGGTGAACTCATACCAGACGAGCGAGGGGGTCGTAGCGCCCGAGCCACGATCATCGACGGCGTAAGCCCAAAGCCTGCCGGTGGCCGTCTTGCCCCGGCCCGGATCAAGCATGGGAACAGGCGTATCGTCGGTATGGATCTTTGAGGCGGTGAGGCCCACCTCGCGAATGCGACTGACGATCGGGTCGAGCAGCACGGATGCCTGTCCTACCCAGCCCGCCAGTGTCGATCGGTCGATCTCGACCCCCTGCGCAGCCATGATCTCGGCCTGGCGGTAAAGCGGCAGATGATGGTCGAACTTGGAGACGACAACGTGGGCCAGCGTGCCGAAGGTCGCCTTGCCGCGCGCTATCGCCTTTACCGGCACGGGCGCCTGGACGATCTTCTCGCAGGACCGGCAGCTATACTTGGGCCGGATGGTCCGAACGACACGCCATTGCACTGGCACGGCATCGAGCATCTCGTCGCTATCCTGCCCCAGAGGCCGCAGCGCTCCGCCGCAATCTGGACAGGTGCAACTGTCCTGTTCGGGCTCGATCCGCTGCTCCTCCCGCGGCAGATGAGCAGGCAGCGCACGAACAGGCGACGGCCGATCAACCTCTGCCGGATCGGCCCGGCGGGCGGCGGCGACGATGGCCTCGCCTTCGAGCTCTTCGAGCGCAAGCTCAAGCTGTGCGATCTGAGTGTCGAGCTTCTCGGACGACTTGCCGAACTGCATCCGCTTGAGGCGCGCGATCTGCACGCGCAGCGTGTCGATCAGGATGTCGCGGGCAGAAATATCGGCGTGGGCGGCCGCCAAAGCAGCTTCGAGCTCGGCGATCCGAGCGTCTTTATCAGCGGTGGAAAGGCCTGCGTCCGACACCGCGACCCTATAGCGGAACAGACGCCGCAATGCCAGAAAAAGCGCCGGAAAATGGGCGTTTTAGCCCGCGAGTGACGGGGTGAAAGTGCGTTCCGGCCGCCGCCAGTCGATGCCTTCCAGAAGCATGGAAAGCTGGGCCGCCGTCATCACCACCGAACCGGTCTTGGTCGATGGCCAAATGAACCGGCCTCGGTCCATCCGCTTGGAGAAAAGGCACATGCCCTGACCGTCATACCAGAGCAGCTTTACCAGATCACCGCGCTTCCCTCGAAAGGCGAACAGCGCACCGGAATGCGGGCTCTGCTCCAGAACTTGCTGCGTCATCACAGCCAGGCCGTCAAAACCCTTACGCATATCTGTTGCGCCGCAGGCCAGGAATATCCGCGTTGAGGGCGGCAGCGGGATCATTGCGTCAGGACGCCGATCACCCGCGACAGGGCATCGGCATCGACGGTGGCGTCCACGTTCACCCTGATGCCAGACGGCAGCTCGATGCCGATCACTCCCTCGCTGCGTGCTGCGACCGTTGGCCCAGGCAAGGCCAGTTGATCGCTGATCTGCACCTCCGCAAAGGCAGGCTTGATCGACTTGCGCACCCCGGCGAGCTCACCGGACATCGCCTGTCGCCGCCATGTGTAGATCGAGCCGCTGCCGACGTCATGGCGTTCACAGGCCGCGCGCACGCAGCCCTCCGGGCCGAATGCATCCTGCAGCACGGCCAGCTTCTGCTCTACCGTCCAGCGCCGCCGGCCTGACACCCGGCTAACGATCTCTATCCGACTACTCATACGACCGCTCGTATGAGTAGTCGCTGCGCTGCTCGCTGAACCTTCAATCTCGTCCGACACCGGCCACCCCGCTTAAAGAGCGGCAATCATCCCGGCTAATGGGCGCTGCGCAAGGCGGTCGCCAGACCCCGCTTACTCGGTAGCTGTCGCCGCGGATGGTGATCACGGTCGAGTGGTGAAGCAGCCGATCCAGGATTGCCGTGGCCACGACCGGATCGCCGAAGACGCCGCCCCATTCCCCAACTGACCGGTTCGACGTGATCAGGATCGAGCCTTTCTCGTAGCGGCGCGATACCAGCTGGAAGAACAGATGGGCGGCGTTGGCTTCGAACGGCAGATAGCCGAGTTCGTCGATGATCAACAGCTTGGGCCGGGCAAGCTGCGTCAACTGCTTGTCGAGTGATCCGTCGTCGTGCGCCTTGGCGAGCATTGCCACCAACGTCGCCGCGGTGACGAACTGGACCGAGTAGTTCTGCCGGATCGCTTCCCGCCCCAAGGCCACGGCGAGGTGCGTCTTGCCGGTTCCCGGAGGCCCGAGGAGCAACGTCGTGTCGCCGTGGGCGATCCACCGGCACGTCGCCAGCTCCCGGATCTGGCCAGGGTCGAGCGAAGGCTGCGCGTCGAACTCGAAGCCGTCGATCTCGCGTACGAACGGGAACTGGGCGAGCTTGCTCGCCATGGAGATACGGCGCTCGTCGCGCCGCGCGATCTCGCGGGAGACGAAGAACGCCAGCGCTTCGCGCAGGGTCATCTTCGAGCGCGCCGCCTCGTCGAGCAGCGTGTCGAGCTGGTCCCGGATCGCCGAGAGCTTCAGCCGGTCCAACATCGCTACCAGCGCTTCATGATCGATTTCCGCCATCACCAACCCCCTCCGACCACGGCTTCATACTCGGCGAGGGGGCGCAGCAAGGCCGGCGGTGGCGTCGGCGGCGATGCCGTCACGCGGAAGGGACCGGTGCCCACCAGACCCGCAAGATGAGCCCGATCGACCACCCGCTGCCGACGCCCGTCGCACACGGGATGGTCGGCCACGACCTCGCCAGCATGGCGCACGATGACGCGACCGGCGAGGACCACGACCTGCACGGTCTCGCCGACCAGGCGCCAGGGTACCGAGTAGCTGTTGGTGTCGAGGTCGATGGCACAGTCGGGCCGCACCTTGCGAACCAGGTCGCGCAGCTGGCCGAACGGAGCACGGCCACCGAGCGGACGCAGGGCGGCGGCTTCGTCGGCGAAGCGGACGAGCGGCAGTTCGCCGGTCGTCCCGTGCACACGTACGTCGGCAATCTCGCGGTTCCATTGCTCGAGGTGCGCGACGAAGGCGCCCCAGCTGGCGAAGCGGCGGCCGGCAATGGCGTTGCGCTTCACGTACCCGACGCCGCGTTCGTCCTTGCCCTTGGTGCGCGCCCGGTACGGCGCGCAAGCTCTCGGCGAGAAGCCCCAATAGCGGGCAAAGGCGTGGAGCCGGCCGTTGAACCGCACTTCCCGCGTCGCCGCGTCATGATGCTCGACCAGCGCCCTGGCGTTGTCGAACAGGATTTCCGCCGGCACGCCGCCGAACCGCAGGAACGCGCCTTCCATGCCTTCGAACCAGTCCACCTGGCGCTCGCGGATCGAGGGGCGGATGTGCATCCGGCGCGAGTAGCCCAGCGTCGCCACGAACAGATGCACCCGCACACGCTCGTCGCCGATCCACACTTTGGACTCGCCAAAGTCGATTTGTAGCTGATGCCCCGGCCGCGTCTCGAAGCGCACTGTGGCCCGCTTCTGCGCCTTCAGCTCACGTCGCCAGCGCTGAACCCGAAGCTCGACCGACCGCAGGCCGATCACGATCCCGTGCTCGCTCGCCAGCTCCTGGCGCACGACATCGGCATTGCCGCCATGCCGAAAAAAGCGCTCGCGCAGCCAGTCGTCGAGCCCGTCGAACGCCGATTTACGCGCCGGCTTCGCGAATGGTACAACGCCGCCGGCGCGGAGATAGCGCCGTACCGTGTTGCGCGCGCAGCCGAACTCCTTCGACAGCCGCTTGGCTCCCCAACCAAGCTCATGCAACCGCACCATCGCGGCCACCTCGTCGGGTTGAAGCATCTCCTCTCCCTGCACAGCCAATGTCCGTGCAGGAAACTCTGTGATCACAGTCGTCATCTGTCTTTCCCTCTTCAGCCGAAGGGGTCAGTTCTCGGATTCGGCAGGGGGTCAGTTTCTCAGTTCGCCTGACAGGCTGAGGCCGGTGCAACGGTGGCCATTGGATATAACACCGGGGCTGAGCGTGCGGACACCTTGCGAGCATCGCTTCCGGGCGGCGGCCATTCGATATTTGCGATCGCCATCGATGACCCGGACTCGGTGCGCGTTGCCGCCCTGACGGTTGAGGCGACGCATGGCAGGGCGGACATTCTGGTGAATTCGGCGGGTACTACCCGGCCAGTTCCGCATGCGAACCTCGACGCGCTTGATGAGGTCGCGTCCGTCAATGTGGTGTAGAATTGGGTGTGGCCAGCGGGCTGCATTTTCAGGCGGCCTTGGGTGTAATCTGTAGCGGCTGTGCCTCCTCGATCATTGGTGTAGCAAGGGCGGCCATGCCCTCGATCTGCATGTAGCGGTGCTGGAGCTGGTATTCGTCATTCTGCTCCAGCAGGACGGCGCCGACGAGGCGGATGATGCTATCCTCGTTCGGGAAGATGCCGACGACATCGGCGCGGCGCTTCACTTCCTTGTTCAGGCGTTCCAGTGGATTGGTGGAATGTAATTTGACGCGGTGCTGCTCGGGGAAGGTCATGTAGGCCAGCACGTCGTGCTCGGCATCGTCCATGCAGGCGCCGAGCTTTGGCCAGCGGGTACGCAACTGGTCGGCGACCTGGCGCCAGACCTGTGTCGCGGCGGCATGGTCGGGCTGGAGGAAGACCTGGCGGATGGCAGCGGCGACGACGGTGTTCTGGCCCTTGGGCACGTAGGCCAGGGCATTGCGCATGAAGTGGACGCGGCACCGCTGCCAGGTGGCGCTGAGCACGCGAGTGATCGCTGCCTTGAGGCCCTCGTGGGCATCGGAGATGACCAGCTTCACGCCGGTCAGTCCGCGGCGTGCGAGGTCCTTGAGGAAGCTCGACCAGAATGGCTCGGCTTCGGAGGGTCCAATGTGAAGGCCAACGATTTCGCGCTTGCCCTCGGTGTTGACGGCAACGGCTATTATCGCGGCGACACTGACGATCCGCCCGCCCTCGCGCACCTTGAGGTAGGTAGCATCGAGCCAGAGGTAGGGCCAGTCGCCGGTGAGCGGCCGCTTAAGGAAGGCATGGACACGTTCGTCGATATCCTTGCACAGCTTGGACACCGAGGATTTGGAGATGCCGGTCATGCCCATGGCCTGCACCAGCTCGTCGACACGCCGGGTGCTGACGCCGGCGATCCACGCCTCCTGGATCACCGCGACCAGCGCCTTCTCGACGGTCTTCCTGGGTTCCAGGAAGCCAGGGAAGTAGGCGCCGGTCCGTAGCTTGGGAATCCTCAGGTTGAGCGTGCCGAGCCGGGTATCGAGGCTGCGGTCGCGGTAGCCGTTCCGCCAGGTCGTCCGGTCGCCGGAGCGCTCGTGTCGGCTAGCGCCGACCAGGCCATCGACGTCGGCCTCCATGATGATCTGTAATACGCTCTCGGCGATCGTGCGCAGGAAATCTCCATCTCCAGTCTTCGCCATCAGCTCGGCAAGCGGTAGTCTGTCGTCGGTCATCGGGATCAACTCCTCGGTGGGCGTGTGAAGTGTGGTAACTCCACCTTACCGATGAGCCCGGTGGCCACCGAGATCGAAATCGCATGGGGTGGGGCATGCCCCACCCCATGCGATCATCTCAATCTACACCAGAAATTACACCACGAGCGCGGACGCTAACCTTGATGATGACCTTTTTGATCAAATTATGGCCAGCAATGTGCAAGGACCATTTGCAACGATCAGAGCTTTTGTGCCCATGCTGAGAGCGAGCGGCGACGGCGTAATTGTCAATATCTCTTCCATTTCCGGATTTACCGGTCGCGGCAGCAATATTGGTTATTGCGCGTCGAAGGGTGCGCTAGATACCATGACCATGTCATTGGCATCAGCGCTTGGTCCCGAGATACGTGTGCTCGCGGTATCGCCTGGAGCGGTTGCGACCGACTTCGTCGCCGGGCGCGACAGGGCAGCTCTGGAAAAACTAGCCGAGATGACACCGCTCAAGCGCGTGATCGAGCCGGAGGACGTGGCGCGAACTGTATTGGCTTGTGTGACACATCTCAGAGCGACAACCGGAACTAGAATCATATGTGACGGTGGAAGATTCCTAGTCTGAGTTTGATATGTGCCGCGCCCTTGGCAACGGCCTTTTGTCGGGACGGGTTTTGAGCGGTTGCTTTCATATGTCCGGCCTCACATGATGATTGTAAGCGCCGACGGAAGGCGGCGTTGACGCAGGCTATTTGACTGATCTGCCCCCTTCTGAGTGGTCCAAAATTGATGATATTTTGGATGACGAAGGAGACAAGGAATGCCGAGCAAGAAGCATCGCCCGGAAGAGATCATTGGCAAGCTGCGTGAAGCTGAGGTTGTGCTGGCGCAGGGCGCCACGACTGCGGAGGCGTGTCGGCGGATCGCGGTCAGCGAGCAGACCTATTACCGGTGGCGTAAGGAATATGGTGGCCTGAAGACCGATCAGGCGCGTCGGATGAAGGACCTGGAGAAAGAGAATGTGCGGCTTCGCCGCGCGATCTCGGATCTGACGCTCGACAAGCTAATCCTGCAGGAGGCCGCCCGGGGAAACTTCTGAGCCCCGCGCGTCGCAGGCGCTGTATCGACCACATCAGAACGATGATGCCGGTGTCCGAGCGGCGGCTGTGCCGTGTGCTCGGGCAATACCGATCGACACAGCGCAAAGCGCCTCGCGGGGCAGATGACGAAGCGGCTCTCACCGAGGATATCATTGCGCTGGCGCGGCAATATGGTCGTTATGGCTATCGCCGGGTGACGGCGTTGCTGCGCGATGCGGGGTGGCATGTGAACCGCAAGCGGGTCGAGCGCATCTGGCGACGCGAGGGGCTCAAGGTGCCGCAAAGGCAGCCGAAGCGCGGGCGGCTGTGGCTGAACGACGGATCGTGCATCCGGCTTCGGCCCGAGTATCCTGGCCATGTCTGGTCCTACGACTTTGTTGAGGGGCGGACGCACGATGGGCGTAAATACCGTATCCTGTCGATCATCGACGAGGCGAGCCGGGAGTGCATGGCGTTGCCCGTGGCGCGCAAGCTTAAGAGCGACGATGTGCTGGCGGCGCTGGCCGAACTGTTCGTCACGCGCGGGCCACCAGCGCATATCAGATCCGACAATGGCCCGGAGTTTATCGCTACGGCGGTACAAGAATGGCTGGCCAAGGTCGGCGTGAAGACGCTCTGCATTGCGCCCGGATCGCCATGGGAAAATGGCTATTGTGAATCGTTCAACGGGTCGCTGCGCGATGAACTGCTCAACGGCGAGATCTTCTACTCGCTAGCCGAGGCCCGGATCCTGATCGAAGCGTGGCGGCGACATTACAACACCGTCCGGCCGCATAGCTCGCTCGGGTATCGACCGCCCGCGCCGGAGGCCGTTCCATCTCCAGTGTCGCCCTCCGGTTCCGCTTCGCTCCACCTACGGCCAACACTGGAGATGGAGGCGTCAATGCACTAACAATCCGCTCGGACCACTCGGTGGGGGCCGGTCATGACCTTCCACGTGCGCGGCGCCCATTTCTTCGCCAGCACTGCGAAGCGGGAGTGGGTCATGTCGATGTCAGGCTGGGCGTTGGGATCATGGTCGTCGCCCAAGGCATCGAGCGCCTCCTCATGATAGTCATGGGCCGGATCTGCGAGTGCTTCCAGTTTCTAGGTATAACCCCAAGGTCCACCTGAGTCCTCGGGCGGTCGCATTCCGGTGGCTTCGATGAGGCGTGGATAGCAACCGTGGCGTCCGCAGGCGCGATGCCCTCGGGACTGTCAGGATTTCCGTGTGTGGGCGGGCATAATGGGTAAAAAGGAGTCCCACTATGTCCCGACGCAAAGAGTCTGCGATTCCTAACGAGCTACTGGACCAACTGCTGGCAGGCGGAGCCGCCAGCGCGGCGTTTGAGCAGGGTGGTCTGCTCGATTCTCTGTAACCCTCCGGCGGGTCCCACCTTGTCTGGACGGTGAGTGACCGGTCTTGAGTGTGCTCTTGTCCGTCGTCAGAACATTCGGCACAACTCTCGGCGTAGATTAGCGGAGTGCGGGCCTCGTCTGGGGGTTGATGTTAGTCGGCGAGCTTGCGGTGTTGCAAGCGCCGATGTTCGAAGGTCTGTCGCTTGATCCTTTCACGCTGTTGGATGATCGCCGGCGCCCTGCCTAAGTAGGCATCGGCGGGCGTCACGTTGTTCAGGCTCTCGTGGTAACGCTGGTGGTTGTAGTGCTCGACGAAGGCCTCGATCTGGGCTTCGAGGTCGCCGGGCAGGAAGTAATTTTCCAGCAGGATGCGGTTTTTCAGGGTCTGGTGCCAGCGTTCGATCTTGCCCTGGGTCTGGGGATGCATCGGAGCGCCGCGCACATGGCTCATTTTCCGGGCCTCGATATATTCCGCCAGTTCGCCCGCGATGTAGCTGGGGCCGTTATCGCTGAGCAGCCTGGGCTTGTGCAGCACGGTGGCGCTGTCCAAGCTCGAGGCCTTGAGCGCGAGGTCCAGCGTGTCGGTCACGTCCTCGGCTCGCATGTTGGTGCACAGCTTCCAGGCAATGATGTAGCGCGAGAAGTCGTCGAGCACGGTCGACAGGTACATCCAGCCCCAACCGATGATCTTGAAGTAGGTAAAATCAGTCTGCCACATCTCGTTCGGCCGGGTGGTCTTGGTGTGGAACTGATCGGCGGCCTTGATCACGACATAGGCCGGGCTGGTGATCAGATCATGGGCCTATTTTGTTGAAAAACTTGCGCTTGAAGTGGCGCTGAAGGTCTGATTCACTCTGCATAGGCGAGCGGAGATGATCCGATGATGGGCGAGCGGACGGTGGCGCAGGAAGCGCTGTTCTACAGCTTCAATCTGGAGCGGCATGTGCCGCCGGATCATCTGCTACGCTCGATCGACCGGTTCGTGGACCTGTCGGATATCCGCGAGCACCTGCGGCCTTATTATAGCGAGACGGGTCGGCCATCGATCGACCCAGAGTTGATGATCCGGATGCTGATCATCGGCTATTGCATGGGCATCCGGTCGGAGCGACGGCTGTGTGACGAGGTGCATCTCAACCTCGCCTATCGCTGGTTCTGCCGGCTGGGGCTGGAGGGCGACGTGCCCGATCACTCGACGTTCTCGAAGAACCGGCATGGACGCTTCCGCGACAGCGATCTGCTGCGGCAACTGTTCGAGATGACGGTGGCGCGCTGCATGGCCGAAGGACTGGTCGGCGGCGAAGGCTTTGCGGTCGATGCGAGCCTGATCCGGGCGGATGTCCACCGGCAACGGTCGGTGCCGGGTGAAGAGGGCTTGCCGCCGGAAGCGGTCGGTCGTGCGGTCGCTGAGTATCTGGACGTGCTGGACGATGCGGCGTTCGGCGGTGCAACGCCGGTGACACCCAAGCGGATCAATCTCACCGATCCAGCCTCGCGCTGGACCGCCGCCACGCGCGAGGCGGCCTTTTACGCCTACAGCACCAACTATCTGATCGACCTCGATCATGCGGTCATCGTCGATGTCGAGGCGACCACCTCGGTGCGGCAGGCGGAGGTGACCGCCCAGCGCAGGATGATCGAGCGAACGCAGGATCGCTTCGGCATCTGGCCCGAGCGCCTCGTGGCCGATACCGCCTATGGCTCTGCCCCCAACCTGGCCTGGCTGGTCGAAGAGATGAGCATCGAGCCGCATATTCCGGTGTTCGACAAGTCCGCTCGGACTGACGGCAGCTTCGAGCGCGCCGACTTCGTCTATGACCATGATGACGACAGCTACATCTGCCCGGTCGGCAACCGCCTACGGCGTTCCAACCGCAACTTCAGCACGCCCCGTGATCGCGTCGATAAGGACGGTTCGATCCGCTACCGCGCGCGTCAGCAGGACTGCCAGAGCTGTGCTCTGCGCCAGCGATGCACGCCCAACATGCCCGCTCGCAAGGTCACCCGATCGATCCACGAAGGCGCGCGCGATCTGGCCCGCGACATCGCCACCACCGACGCGTATCTCGTCTCACGTCGCCAGCGCAAGAAGGTCGAGATGCTGTTCGCCCACCTCAAGCGCATCCTGAAGCTGGATCGCTTGCGCCTGCGCGGCCCCAATGGCGCAAGAGACGAGTTCCACCTCGCCGCAGCGGCACAGAACCTCCGCAAAATGGCAAAGATCATCCCGATGGCCAGGCCCGCACCGGCCTGATCGGCAAAGGACGTCGCTCGCGTCCATCGCGAAGCGCAGTCAAACGGTCTCGCAGCTGACTTCTTCAACAGAATACGCCCTTCAGCAGACGGTAAACCGTCGATTCCGACACGAAGTAGCGCTTCTCGTCGGTGAAGCGCACCGCCAGTTCGCGGGGGCTCAGATCGGTCTCTTCCAGCGCCAGTTCCACGATCTGGTCCTGGATGTCGTCGCCGATGCGGTTCCACACTCGGCTTGGCGCCGACGGCCGATCCTCCAGCGCCTCCGGCCCGCCTTCAAGGTAGCGATCATACCAGCGGTAGAACGTCCGGCGGGCGATACCGAGCTTATCCAGCGTCCGCTTGGCGGGCAGATGCGACTGCTCGACGATCCTGATGATCTCGAGCTTCTCAGATGCGGGATACCTCATTCGTCGTCGCCCCCATCCGCGATCATGCTTTTTTTGAGCAGACGGTTTTCCAGCGTCAGGTCGGCCACGCATTCCTTCAGGGCACGGGTTTCGCGGCGCAGGTCGTGCACCTCGCCGGTGGTCGCAGCTCGGGCGGTATCGCCGGCCAGACGACGCTTGCCCGCTTCCATGAACTCCTTCGACCAGGTGTAATACAGGCTCTGGGCGATGCCTTCCTTGCGGCACAGCTCGGCGATACTGTCTTCGCCGCGCAGCCCCTCCAGCACGATCCTGATTTTGTCCTCTGCAGAGAAGTGCCGGCGCGTCGCACGCCGTATGTCCTTCACCACCCGCTCAGCTGGGGCCTTCGGCGCCGATTTTTTCAAGGAGGATTTGGGCTTCATCTTCGTTCCTTCGTCACTACGACGAAGCCCAAATCCTCCTTAAATCACAACCTCAAATCTGTGCCATTGGCGCTGACGGCGGACAATGTTAGGTGTATGGCCTTAATAATTCAATGCGCCGGCAACTGCAACTCGTGGCCCCAAATGCTCGGTGCGTCATAGAATCCAACATGCCAACTTTCCAAATCTCCAATCACCTGGCCACCAAAGCCCAACTCAACTGCAAAACCAGCCGGTGCCATCATGTAGAAGGAGTAGACCTTATCATTGGAGTGCTGGCCAATTGTCATGAGGACATCATAGCCCAAGCGCTTGACCGCTGCGAACGCGCGATCAACCTGCTCTTTGCTCTTGGCTTCTAGCATCAGATGATGAACCATACCTGGCTTAAGACCGAGCGCCGGTGCCGAAAGTGCAACGGTGTGATGACGCTGGTTGCAGTGAAGGAAGAAGATGTCGGCTTCAGGCCAAGTTACCCGATCACTGAGTCCGAAGCCCAGAACATCAGTGAAAAAAGATTGAGTCTTCGCCCGATCAGCCACGATCACTACGAGGTGCCCCAAGCCGAAGATGCCGTTCGCTTCTTCACCACAGACGAATAGAGACTCGAGCACAGGGTCGGTGGGAAACGACGATTCGACATACAGTTCATGGGTAAAGCCATCGTTATCGGCGAACTGTCGAACTTGGGCGGCCGCGCGATCTGCGGCCAGTTCCGCATCAGCCGTTACGACCGAATAACATGCCTTCTCCACCTGTTCCGCTATCGCCGCCAGATCACTAGGGTCTACATTCCAACCGATCGCCGCAAGGCGGTTTGCGGGGCCAGGATCGAGCCTGATACGGAAAGGTCGGCCATCAAGGCGAACAAGAGCGCGTCCGCCTTCATCACGCTCCACCACAGCACCGATGATATCTTGGTATACGACTACCATTTGCTCCAGAACATCAGCCCTACATTCAAAAATAAGGTAGCCAAGTTGTTTTACTGACATGACGATAACTCTCCTTTTGCTCCAAAAACAATTGTGGCTTAACTGTTTTACAATTTGTCCGATTGACTAAAGGCGATTGAAGTCACGCTACGTTGACGAGGGAAGGCCTAGACTGGTCCTTCGAGTTGAGCGCCGTCGCCGATGTTGGTCTTTCACTCGGAATGAATTGAGGTCCAGTCGAGTTGTATATGGCCTCGAACTGATCATTGGACATGCGTTGGATGCGACTATTCGTAAGGCGGACATGCTTCGTAGCAAAGCTACCGGCTAGATCCGAATCACCATCGAGTATCGCGAAGAGGATCTCCCGGTGTTGTGAAATCGACATCAATATTTCGTTGGTCGACAATAATTTGAGGAATCTTTTGCGATACCTTGATCGCCGGAGCTTGCGCCATTCCGTTGACATGACGAAACTTCCCGAAAGATCCATAACCGTTGAGTGGAAACTGGTGTCATGTTCGACCATACCCTCGGGCGATGGATGCGCTTCGAGCATAGAGCACTGATCGAGCAATGCGAGAACCGCTTCACGCACACCCGGTTCGTTAACCCGTTCCGCAGCCCTGTGTGCAGCGAAGGATTCAAAAACTGCCCTGACCTGGAGAAAATCCGAGAGATCCCCGCGTGTGATAGCGCGAATCGAAGCACCCTTGTTCAGCTCGATCTCTATCAAACCATCGGATGCAAGCCTGTTCATCGCCTCACGCACCGCGCCGCGACTAACTCGGAGCTCCTTAACAAGTTGCGCTTCGTTCAACCGTTCGTTCGCGCTGTACTCCCCCGATGCAATCCTGCTCGAAATCACATCATAAGCGATACTCGCGACCGAACGCTTGGCAGCGGCATCATTGTCCAATTTTCCACTTGCTTGCCTTCCGCTCATACATTCACCATTGCAGCTTCCCTAAAATCGTAGGACATAAATCGTGGCAGAGTCAAGTGAGCGGAATAAGCCCGCCCATGACGAAGGATACCGTTGGTTTGTCCGGATAGGCAAAGGCGCGCGCAATTTACCAGAATTTTTGACACTCGTGAGAGGCTAACGATTTGGATTAGCATATTAATTTACCAGCTGCGTCACAGGCAACGTTGGAAACCCCCGCGCTCAGCCGCGGGCGTATATGTATAGATGCACGGCTGTTTGAAGAAAGGTATGTAGGTTTTACAAGCGCGTGCCTCACGCGCCGAAGGGGTGCTTTCACGCGTTATTTTGCGGCGAAAAATGCCTTTTGTCCGACATATATATATGTATTTGCCACGCGTTTCCCTAGCTTCCCTATGCGCAGGCGCCATTCCAGATACCCGTGGAATCAGTCTGGGCCCCATTCGCAATGGTAAGAACCTGCATATATATTGCCACATAACCATCGGAATTATAGCAGGAATATGTCTTAGAGTCGGTTTCGAAACTCACGCTGATCGCGCCAGTCTGCGGATCATGAGCATGGCAGCGGCGGCGTAGAGGAATGCTGCGGCGGACTTGAGGGTTGCCTCGACGTCCTTGGCGAGACGGCGATTTCGGTTGATCCATGCGAAGAAGCGTTCAACGACCCAGCGCCTTGGCAGGACGACGAAGCCGGTCTGCCCGGTGATTTTGCTGACGATTTCAACGGTGATGCTGGTAGCCTGCGTGACGCGCTCATGGTTGTAGCCGCCATCGGCCCAGACCTTCTCGATGAACGGGAACAGGCCGCGTGATATTTGCAGCACTGCACCACCGCCATCACGATCCTGGACATCGGCGGTGTGAGGTTCGACCAGCAGCGCCCTGCCATCGGTATCGACCAGGGCATGTCGCTTGCGCCCCTTGATCTTCTTGCCGGCGTCATAGCCCCGTGGGCCGCCGCTTTCCGTGGTCTTGACGCTCTGACTGTCGATAATGGCCGCGCTCGGGCTGGCCTCGCGCCCCGTCCGTTCGCGGTCGGTCATCACCAGAGCATGGTTCATTCGCTCGAACACTGCTTCGTCGCGCAACAGGGCAAACCAGCGGTAGACTGTCTGCCACGGAGGAAAGTCTTTCGGCAACAGTCGCCAGGCGATCCCGCCGCGCAGCACATAGAATATGGCGTTCACGATCTCGCGCATCGGCCATTCCCGCCGTCGCCCGGTCGAACGTGCCTCGGGCAGAAATGCGGCGATCAATCGCCACTCCGCATCACTCAAATCCGTCTGGTATCGCTTCGCCACGCGCGTATGCTGCGCGCGGGTGGCCGGGGTCCACATGCCTGTCTCCGAGATGTCTGCAAACTCCCGGAATCACATGAACCTCGGCCGCTCAACCCCTTTCGAAACGGCCTCTTAAAGAATTTAGCGACCTCATTGATTCACGTGAGAGCGTACGGCAACCGCTGGCGAACGAAAGCATCGCAAGCCAACTGCCCGAATTCCAATTAAAACTCATTCCGTGCTATCGTACGACGATGATGAATTCTGGCGCTAGATTCATTAAGAGACTGATAAAGCATGATATACGATGCATATCTCACGAGGATGCCTTTCATAAAACTCCCTAAGAGCCTGATTCATAATTATCCGATGAGATTTCATAGCCTTGCGATGCGACGGGCGAATAGCTGGATGGAAGCTATGAACAACCACGCAGTTGCCGATGCGATGGTCTGTTCAAAGTCCTTGGCGAGGCGGCGGTTGCGATTCAGCCAAGCCAGTGTTCGCTCGACGACCCAGCGGCGCGGGAGAACCACGAAGCCTTTTGCCACATCGGATCGCTTGACGATCTCGACGGTCCATTTGCCGATACGCCGGAGCGCTTCCCTGAGCTTGTCGCCAGCATAGCCGCCATCGGCAAAGACATGGCGCAGCCATGGAAAGCGGCAGATGATTTCAAGCAGCACCAGTGGCGCACCGTCGCGGTCCTGAATGTCGGCGGTGTGGATCACCGCATGTACCAAATTGCCCTCGGTGTCGGTGAGGATGTGGCGCTTACGGCCCTTGATCTTCTTGCCCGCGTCATAGCCGCGAGGGCCGCCGCTTTCAGTCGTTTTCACGCTCTGGCTATCGATCACGCCGGCGCTGGGAGAAGCCTCGCGACCAGTCGCTTCACGAGCCATCAACAGCAGGGCATGATTGAGCGAGAGCCACAGTTTGTTATCGCGCCACAGGTAAAACCAGCGCCGCACCGTCGAGACCGGCGGAAAGCAGGGCGGCAGCATTCGCCACGGCAGTCCCCCGCGCAGCAAATACAGGATTGCCTCGACAATTCGCCGCAGCGGCCATTTGCGTGGTCGGCCCACATAGGAGGGCGGCGGCAATAGCGGTTCGAGTACCGACCATTCGGCATCGGTCAAATCGCTTGGCAAAGCCAGCCCCGCGCGGGCATACTGCGTCCGAGTGGTATCGGTCCACATCGTTGATCTCCGGAAGTTTGTTGCAAAACCCCTGAATCAACGACTGCGGCGAACGTCAAGCTAACCCGCTGATACCACTCAACTTAGTTTCGGATCGGGCTCTAAGAGTCGGTTTCGAAACTCACGCTGATCGCGCCAGTCTGCGGATCATGAGCATGGCAGCGGCGGCGTAGAGGAATGCTGCGGCGGACTTGAGGGTTGCCTCGACGTCCTTGGCGAGACGGCGATTTCGGTTGATCCATGCGAAGAAGCGTTCAACGACCCAGCGCCTTGGCAGGACGACGAAGCCGGTCTGCCCGGTGATTTTGCTGACGATTTCAACGGTGATGCTGGTAGCCTGCGTGACGCGCTCATGGTTGTAGCCGCCATCGGCCCAGACCTTCTCGATGAACGGGAACAGGCCGCGTGATATTTGCAGCACTGCACCACCGCCATCACGATCCTGGACATCGGCGGTGTGAGGTTCGACCAGCAGCGCCCTGCCATCGGTATCGACCAGGGCATGTCGCTTGCGCCCCTTGATCTTCTTGCCGGCGTCATAGCCCCGTGGGCCGCCGCTTTCCGTGGTCTTGACGCTCTGACTGTCGATAATGGCCGCGCTCGGGCTGGCCTCGCGCCCCGTCCGTTCGCGGTCGGTCATCACCAGAGCATGGTTCATTCGCTCGAACACTGCTTCGTCGCGCAACAGGGCAAACCAGCGGTAGACTGTCTGCCACGGAGGAAAGTCTTTCGGCAACAGTCGCCAGGCGATCCCGCCGCGCAGCACATAGAATATGGCGTTCACGATCTCGCGCATCGGCCATTCCCGCCGTCGCCCGGTCGAACGTGCCTCGGGCAGAAATGCGGCGATCAATCGCCACTCCGCATCACTCAAATCCGTCTGGTATCGCTTCGCCACGCGCGTATGCTGCGCGCGGGTGGCCGGGGTCCACATGCCTGTCTCCGAGATGTCTGCAAACTCCCGGAATCACATGAACCTCGGCCGCTCAACCCCTTTCGAAACGGCCTCTAAGGGACGAAAATGCTGTTGACAGCTCCATAACGTCGGACGATGAAGGGGACCGGGACCCGTTTGGCGCTGACGAGGTCGCGGGGCGCACTGGCGTAAGGTGTTTGCTCAATTCAGTCGGGCGCAGGATGCAGGAGAGGTTGCATGGCAAAGAGAAATGCAGTTGACGTTGCTGATCTATTTGATCGCGACACTGGTGTGCTGAAGGCTAGTGCTTATTCGGATCAGGCGGTTTACGATCTTGAGATGGAGCGGATCTTTGCGCGATCCTGGCTGTTTCTCGGCCACGAGAGCCAAATTCCGAAGTTCGGTGACTATATCACCACCACCATGGGTGAGGATTCGGTGATCCTCAGTCGTCAGGGGGATGGTTCGTTCGCTGCGTTCCTCAATCAGTGCCGTCACCGCGGCAACCGCCTGTGCCTTGCGGACCGCGGCAACGCCAAATCGTTCCGCTGCAGCTATCATGGCTGGGTGTTCAATAATGCCGGCGGACTGGTGAGCATGCCGCACGAGGCGAACTACACTATCGACAAATCCAAATGGGGGGCGCCGCGTGTCCCGCGCGTCGAGACCTACAAGGGGCTGATTTTCGGCAACTGGCGCGCCGATGCGCCCGACCTGTTGAGTTCACTGGGTGAGGCGACATGGTACCTCGACGCCTTCCTCGACGCTAACGAAGGCGGGGTCGAACTCATTGGTCCTCAGCGGAACATCTCCTCCGCGAATTGGAAGTGGCAGGCCGAACAGCACGCAACCGATCATCTCCATGTGGCAGTTTCGCATTTCTCTGGCTTTGCCGCACTCGCACCCGAAGGATCGCCTCCTCGCTCGTATGAACATATCTTTCATCCAGGCGAGCAAGGACATCAATTTGCCCTTCCAAAACTCGGCCATGCATCGTCGGGTTTCTTCAAGAATATGAACGACGGCGACGCTGCGATGTTGCAACAGTTTCCACCGCACCCGGCCCCTGAATACTATTATGGACCCGGGCGAGACATCATGCGGGAGCGATTGGGTGACATCCGCACCGATCATATGGGAACGTTGGTGATGACGGTGTTCCCGAATTTTTCGCTCAATCGTGCCGCTCATTATCTGCGCGTCTGGCAGCCGCGCGGTCCGCATAAGACCGAGGTCTGGAACTATGTGATCGTCGATCGGAATATGCCGCAGGAAGTCAAGGACGCGGTCGTTCGCGGTTGTACGCTGGCCTTTAACGCGTCTGGCCTGCTCGAACAGGATGATGCGGAAAACGTGGCAATGTGCCAGCGCGGCGTGAGCGAGGGGTATATCGCCCGCCAAACACATCTCAACATGGCGCTTGGGCTGGGCAAGGGTGGGCCGAACCCGGACTATCCTGGGACGATCAATGATGTCTATTCCGAAGAAGGCGGCCGAGCCTTCTACTCACATTGGCAGGACATGCTGGCGGGAGATGAAGCATGAGCTCTCAGGTTAAGACCACCGATGATCGGCTCCGGATCCAGTGGGAAGTCGAACAGTTCTTGTACGAGGAAGCCGCACTCCTCGCCGAACGGCGCTTCGAAGACTGGTACGCCCTGATCGCCGAGGACATCCACTATGCTGTCCCCGCGCGCGAGGTGCGGATCCTGAAGGATATCGACAAGCAGTTCCTGCCGCTATCGAAAGGCGCTCACTTCGAGGACAATTATAAATCGCTCGGAATGCGCGTCAAGAAGCTCTCCGATCACCGCACCTGGGTGGAAAACCCCCCGATGTACCAGCGTACCGCCGTCACCAATGTCCGCGTGCGCGAAACCGATGTCGCGGGTGAATATGAAGCCTACAGCAACATCGCCTTCACCCGCTCTCGCCTCGAAAAAGTCTATCCGCCGCTGATCGGCTACCGCCATGATCTCGTCCGACGCAGCGATGGGCCGCTAGGATTCAGACTCGCCAGGCGAACCGTCTACCTCGATCACGCCGTGCTCCCGGGATCCGGCATCTCAACCTTCCTGTAATTACAGGTACTAGGAGCAAAAATATTTCCAATATTGTGTTTGAAAAACCGTGGTGGAATATTATTGGATAATTGAACTGACTAAAAAGAAAGCTTTGAGCCAAGCCACACATCGAAATCCATATTTTGCCTATTCTGCAGTTGAGGTTAGATGCACAGATTTCCGTCGGCAGAGGGATGACGCTCGCTCAATTCATTCGAGAGTTAGCGGCCGAAAGATGAACAATATTCAATCAGGGCGCAGAATAAGTCGCCCGCGAAGTGAGGATAGAAATGACCCAGCTACCCAGCAATTTCATCGCAACTTGTGGATACCGCACGCATTACATCGAGATGGGTGAGGGCAAGCCACTGATCCTTATCCACGGCGGCGGTGCTGGCGCGGACGCCCGCGGAAACTGGGAAAAATTGTGCATGCCACTACTGGCAAAGGACCGCAGGGTAATAGCCCTCGATATGGTCGGTTTTGGCTATAGCGATGCACCCGATCCGGAAGGATTCGATTATGGTCTGGAGTGTCGCGTTGATCAGCTAATCGCCTTTATCGAGGCCATGAATCTGGTCGAAGCAACCGGTCCCGTGGATATCATCGGCAATTCCATGGGCGGGCGCACCACACTGGCTACCGCCATACGCCGCCCCGACCTCGTCGGTGACATGGTCCTGATGGGTAGCGCTGGGGTCGACCGCTCGATGGGCGGCGGGGTTGCGCCGCTGACAGAATACGACTTCACTTACGCCGGCATGGAACGTGTCGTCGCAGCGTTGACCAATGATCACTACATTCCGGACCCAGACATGGTGCGATACAGGCTCGAACTGTCACAGCGGCCTGCCTATGCCAAGGCCCTCAGCGCTACCTTCAAGGCGCTTGTAGCGCGATCCGGCCTGTGGATCGAGGATGAGAAAATTGCCGAGGTCCAGCACCGGACCCTTGTGGTTAACGGGAAGGCTGACAAGGTTGTCCCACCCGAACACGCCTATAAATTCCTCTCTCTCCTAACCAATTCAACCGGCGTCATACTCCCCCACTGCGGGCACTGGGCAATGATCGAGCATCCGGTTGCATTTGCTCATATTACTTCAGCCTTTTTCGCTCGGAAATTCTAGCATGCCGCTAAGAAATTTCACGAGTTCCGATCCGTTTGACCCCCAACATAAGAGGGTCGGTGGACAGGTTGTTTTTACGCCGATTCAGTTCGGTTTTCGCCGCGGCGACAGAACCTAGATCGGCAAGAAGGGGAGGATTAAAATAATGAAAGCTCGTATGTTTATCGGCGCAAGCCTTGTGGCTTTGACTGTTTCGTCACCGGTGTTTGCACAGGCAGGTGCGAAAACCGAAGTCAGTGAGCCGAGCCAAAATGAAGGCATTCAGGATATCGTCGTCACTGCACAGCGCCGCGAGGAAAGTACCCAGAAGGCAGCGCTGTCCATTGTCGCGTTTGGCGGCGATCAGTTGCGTTCAGCCGGTGTCACGGATGCAGGCAGCTTGGCGAAGCTTGCCCCGGGTCTCCAGATTTCTGGAGGCACGAGCAGTATGATTTATATTCGTGGCGTTGGCGATTACGGTGTCACGGCAACTTCGAATTCAGCTATAGCGACCAGCCTCGATGGCGTTGTCATTTCTCGCCCCCAAGACATTTCTGGCAACTTCTTTGATCTGCAGCGTGTCGAAGTGTTGAAGGGACCGCAAGGAACGCTCTACGGCAGAAATGCGAGCGGCGGTGCCGTCAATCTGATTACTGTGGCCCCCGTCCTTGGTGAATTTTCGGGCTATGCTGAAGTAAACCTGGGCGATTATGACCAGTATGGCATTGAAGGCGCCTTTAACGTTCCTGCGAGCGATGATGGCGCATTTCGACTGTCCTACAGTTTAAACCGCAGAAACGGCTATCTCTCGAACGGTGGGGACGACGATGATCGTGAGGCGGTGCGGTTCCAGGCCAGGTTCAAATCCGGTCGGCTGTCGCTGCGCGCGCAGCTCAATTATCTCCATCGCGGTGGGGTCGGTACGGGTTTTTCGGTTCTGGGCCGGTTGCCTGGAATGTCGCCGTGGACAGGCAACACCGATCCTGCTGCCGGCGCGGCGTATATTGCCGCAGCCACCGCTCAGTTCAATGGCGCACTGGCCGCGGGATGCAACCCGGCACCTAATGGTAACTGCCCGCCTCCGCCCTCCTTGATTGCGAATCCTTCCGACAGTCGGCTATTCCAGGATATCGAGACGTTTGGTGGGCATATGCAGCTCGATTACGATTTGGATTGGGCGACGCTGACTGTCATACCCGGCTATCGTCGCTCTACCTTGGCATTCTCGTCGCAGCCATCCTTTATGTATAACGTCGGCGGCGTTTATGACTCTGCTGGAAATAGGTCCAAAGGCGAATTATCTGACCAATATACTTTGGAAGCGCGCTTGGGTGGAGAGAGTGGCGTCCTGAAATGGGTCGCCGGCGGTTACTATTTAAAGGAAAAGCAGACGAACGACTTCACCATTCAAGCTGGGCCGATCCTGAACCAGCGGACGACAGGTGCGTTGACCACGCAAGCGTTTGCTGCCTTCGGTCAGTTGACCTTCAACGTTTCAGATCGATTCCGAGTGACGGGCGGAATTCGCTATACTAGCGACAAGCGTGTGTCGGATAGATTGGCCCAAGCTGCGATCTCTCCATCGGTCATTATTCCAGACCCAGTTATCTCCGGTCTACCGCCGATCCCTTGCCTTCCGGACGTACCAGTTCCGGGGGCCAACCCTCCTGGAACGAACTGTCGATTGCTGGCTGCTGACCCAACCATCTACAGAAGTGCAATCACTTTCAATAAGGTAACGTGGAAGGCCGGGATCGAATTCGATGTTGCGACTGCGAGCATGTTCTATGCCGATGTCAGCACTGGTTTCAAGGCGGGAGGATTTAGTCAAGCGCTTAGCTTGACTGACCCGACCAAGTTGCAATCCTATGCCCCGGAAACAATCACTGCTTATACCGTGGGACTGAAGAATCGGTTCCTAAACAATAGGCTGCAAATCAACCTTGAGGCCTTCTATTGGGATTATAAGAATCTGCAGCTTTCTGCACAGGGCCTTGATGGAGCCGGCCTCGTTACGATTCTGACGCAGAATGCGGGCAAGTCGACGATCAAGGGCGCGAGCGTAAGTCTTGAAGCAAGGCCGTGGCACGGCATGACGCTTCACGGAGCGGTGGATTATGTTGATTCGAAGTATGATAGCTTCGTGATTACCCAGCCGACGCAGTTTGTGCCACCGGGCCGGACTGGCTGCATCCAGACCTATTCTGGCGGATTTGCGACTGTGGATTGCTCCGGCTTCCCACTTGTGCGCTCACCGAAATGGTCAGGATCGGCCGGGTTCACGCAGTCATTTGACATGGCGAATGGCGGAACTGTTGCCCTTGGTGGTGACCTGTCGTTTGCCAGCAGTGCCTACCTTTTCACCGAGTTCCTTCCCATTCAAAAGCAGGGCTCCTACGCAAATCTCTCCGCTTCGTTGACCTATACGGCCGCTGGTGATCGCTGGTTCATTAGTGGATATGTCCGCAACATTACTGATGAAGTGATCTATACAGGCGGCAGTGGGCAGAGTTCCGCCTTCGTCCAGGGATGGGTATCGAGTAGTATAGCACCTCCACGCACTTGGGGTGTACGCGCTGGTCTCAAGTTCTAATTGGTTAGGCAGAGGCGTGCGGGGCGATTGTATTCGAATCGCTTTCCGTCATTGGCACAAAAATAGGAACGGACCATCCTCCTTAGCTCAATCTGATGCACCATCTCTCGGATGGGAGATAATAGTGATGCCCAAAGTAATTTATGTATCTGAAGACGGAAGTGAATTGGAAACGACCGTCGATGTCGGCGTCGATTTGATGCACGCAGGTCTTTATAATAGCATTCCTGGAATTCTAGGTGAATGCAGCGGCGGTCTAGCCTGTGCTACTTGCAGGGTTCGTGTGCCTGTTGAATGGCAATCTATATTGCCTCCTGCATTCCCCTCTGAAGCAGAACTTCTTGGTTTCTGCGACGAGGCGCCACCGGAGGCGCGGCTTTCATGCCAAATCAAAATGACCCAAGAGCTTGATGGCATCAGGCTCTTGGTGTCCAACAATCTTGATTGAACTTAACGATCCTCCAAAGTTATCCTTTTATTACAAGATGTAATCTCTAATGGGAGCTTGGCGGAAATGCGAATTTGTAGTCCACCTTACGGGAAGGGCCAAATCTCCAAATAATTTGCCCCCCCCCCGCCCCGGGAAGGGGCAGATCACCCCCAAAAGAGTTCATATAATTAAATGGTCAGGTTGGTTGACTAAATTGAGCAGGCCGATTAGGTTTCGCATAATGTCGATATGCGAGAGGATCGGGATGCTGCCTTGTTCAGAGAAGAAGGTTTTCATTGTTGGTGGCGGGCCGTGCGGGTTGATGCTTTCGATTGACCTGTCGCGGAGGGGGATTCCCTCAATCCTGCTAGACGCCAAGCCGCGGACAGCGAAAAATCCACAAGCGAATGCAACCCAGGCCCGGACCATGGAGCATTACCGCCGGTTGGGCTTTTCGAAGGAAATCCGCTCTCTTGGCCTGCCGAAGGACTATCCGACGGATATTGCCTACTTCACGCGCTATTCGAAGCAAGAACTGGCACGCTTCCAGTTGCCATCTTCGGGCGATGCTGACGCCGCGATCCGCAAGATTGGGGGCTCGTGGACCGGTGCCGAACTGCCCCACCGGGTTCCACAGATGTATGTCGAAGAGGTTCTTCGCCGCCATGCCGAAGCGAGCGAGTTGGCGTCGGTCAACTACGGCTGGCGCATGATCGACTTCGAGCAGGGCGCCGACGGCGTGAGCGCGACCGTGGAAGAGGCCGCAACCGGCAAGCAACAGAAAATAAGGGCCGAGTACCTAGTGGGAGCGGATGGCGCGCGAAGCATTGTCCGCTCGGCGCTGGGGATCAGTTACGCAGGCGAGACCGGCGTCCATAGAGACTTCTTCGGTGGAACGATGGTGGCACTCTATCTTCGCGCGCCGGACTTCTACGATCAGGTTAAGGCTTCGCGCGCGTGGATGTACTGGGCTTTCAATCGCGAGCGCAGATCGTGGTTGGCAGCGGTCAACGGCAAGGACGAATTCTCCTTCCATACGCAGCTCAAGCCGGGCGAGGACGCCACGATCGATGAAGCGCGTGCGCATGAACTTTTCCAGCAAGTCATGGGAATGGCGCTCGATATTGAAATCATCGACATGGGCACTTGGGTTGCAGGGCATGCGCTTTATGTCGAGCAGATGGTTTCTGGCCGCGTCATCCTTGCGGGCGACGCGGCTCATTTGTTCACCCCGGCGGGCGGACTTGGTTACAACACCGCAGTCGAGGATGCGGTTAATCTGGGCTGGAAGCTCGCCGCAATATTGAAGGGGCAGGCGGGGCCGGAACTTTTGGCAAGTTATGAATTCGAACGAAGCAAGCTGGCCAAGCGCAATACAGGCTATGCGCGCGGCCTTGCGGATTCGATCGGGAATTTCATTCCAAGCCCCGCACTGGAAGAGGATTCGCCGGAAGGTGTGGCAGCGCGGAAAGAAGCGAGCGACTATCTCAACACTCATGCGCGCAAGGAATTCAACATCCCTGGCGTAACATTTGGCGGACGCTATGATGGATCGGCGGTGATAGTGCCCGACGGCAGCGATGCGCCTCCAGATACGCGCAACGAATATATCCAAAGTGCAACCCCAGGTGGGAGGCCGCCACACATCTGGCTGGACGACGGGCGCAGCCTTTACGACACGTTTGGCTTCGAATGGACGCTGCTTAGGCTTGTACCCGGGGCAGGTGCCGGTGCCGATCTCATCGCGGCGGCGGAAGCGCGAGGCCTCGATCTTAAAGTGGTCGACGTGCCCACGAGCGAAGCGCGCGCACTGTATGAAAGCGATTGCGTCATCATTCGCCCCGACCAGATCGTTGGCTGGCGTCATCGTGAACCCTACGACGCCAACGCTGTATTCGACCAATTGCTTGGCCATGTTGCGTCGACGTCGCAAGTCGCGACGGAGGCTGGGGCTCTGTAATGTCGGTCGGGCGCTTCATTCACGAGACATTGCCGTCCCGGGTCCTGTTCGGTGTCGGGACGCTGGGCGGCTTGCCCGAAGAGGCTGAAAGGCTTGGCATCAAGCGTGCCTTGGTGCTGTCAACACCCGGTCAGGCGGAACAGGGGCTAGCGGTATGCGACCTGCTGGGGGTCAACGGCGCCGGGCTGTTCTCTGGCGCGCGTATGCACACGCCGACGGATGTTTCCGAGCAGGCCTGTGCGCGGGTACGCGAATTGGGCGCTGATGGTGTCATCGCGATCGGCGGCGGATCCACCATCGGACTGGCGAAGGCGATCGCATTGCGCACGGATTTGCCCCAAGTGGTCATTCCCACGACATATGCCGGATCCGAGGTGACTCCCATTCTCGGTGAGACCGAGAACGGGTTGAAGGTCACCCGGAGGTCGCTTAAGGTTTTGCCGGAAACCGTGATCTACGATGTCGAACTGACTCTTGGCCTGCCGGTGGCCTTGTCGGTGACATCTGGCCTCAATGCCATCGCCCATGCGGCCG
Source organism: Rhizorhabdus wittichii RW1 (assembly GCA_000016765.1). Lineage (NCBI taxonomy): Bacteria > Pseudomonadati > Pseudomonadota > Alphaproteobacteria > Sphingomonadales > Rhizorhabdaceae > Rhizorhabdus > Rhizorhabdus wittichii. The sequence continues at coordinate 4,040 of CP000701.1, read as the reverse complement.
AAGCGCTTTACGCACCAAACGTCAGCCCTGTCGTGGCAATGATCGCCGAAGAAGGCGTGCGGGCCCTTGTTGGAGCATTGCCGCGGCTAGCGAATGATCCCGCGAATGTGGTCGCACGGTCAGATGCGTTGGAAGGGGCTTGGCTGTGTGGCATTTGCCTTGGGCTTGTCGGCATGGCGCTACATCACAAGCTCTGTCATGTGCTTGGCGGAACATTCGATCTACCCCACGCAGAAACACACAGCGTCGTGCTCCCGCACGTGCTGGCGTACAACCTTGAGGTTGTGCCCGATGCGCGGAACCGCCTGGCTCGCGCGGTCGGCCATGCCGACCCCGCCTTGGCCCTGCATCAACTTGCCGCCAGGCTGGGTGCACCGACTTCGCTCGCATCGCTGGGCATGCCCGAGTCGGGCGTTGCTGACGCAGCACGCCTCGCAGTAGCGACCCCTTATCCCAACCCGAGGCCGTTCGTTGAAGACGACATCGCCCGGATTTTAAGCCATGCATGGGCCGGCAGCCTACCCTCCGTATTATAGATGTAACATTCGCAGGAGAAGACCATGACCTCTGAGGAAGAGAGTGCTGCCGCTCCAGCAGCAGGCAGCTTTGACGAGCACAACCTGACGCAGACAGTCCTGCAGAGTGTCGCGGGCGCAAAGGATCCAAGGGTCAAGCAGATCAGCGAAGCCCTGATCCGGCATCTGCACGCATTTATCCGTGAAATTGAGCCTACTGAAGCGGAGTGGGGCGCGGCGATTGAGTTTCTCACCAAGACCGGTCACATGTGTACCGATACCCGGCAGGAGTTCATCCTGTTGTCGGATGTGCTTGGTGTTTCGATGCTGGTGGACGCGATTAACCACCGGCTGCCGGGTCGGGCGACAGAGACCACCGTGTTCGGCCCGTTCTATGTCGAGCCGCCCAGCTTCGAGGATGGTGCTGACATGCGCGGCTATCTCGAAGGTGTGCCGCTATACCTTTCCGGCACCGTTCGCAATGAAGCGGGGGAACCGATCGTCGGCGCCAAGGTCGATATCTGGCATTCGAACGACGAAGGTTATTACGACCTGCAGAAGCTGGAGGAACGTTCGGAGCTCGCCGGGCGGGGGCGCTTCCTCAGCCAATCGGACGGCAGCTTCCGTGCGTGGACGGTGAGGCCAGCGGCCTATCCCATCCCTAATGATGGTCCGGTCGGCAAGATGCTGGATGCCCAGGGGCGTCATCCCTTTCGCCCTGAGCATGTCCACTACATGATCACGGCACCGGGTTATCGCAGGTTGGTGACACACCTCTTTGCGCAGGGCGACAAATACCTTACGTCGGATGTTGTTTTCGGCGTCAAGTCATCGCTCATCCGCAACTATGAACCTCGCGAAGGTGGAACTGCGCCGGACGGCAAGGCGATGGACGGTAAGTGGCTAGAGCTTCATCACGACTTTGTACTGGCGCACGTTGCATGAGCAAAAAGATCTACTCGAATCCCGGCGCAGCGCTGGAAGGCCTGCTTTTTGACGGTATGACCATCATGTCTGGTGGGTTCGGACTGTCGGGAAACCCGGAGAGCCTCATTCCGGAAATCAGAGCATCGAGGGCAAATAACCTCACGGTGATTTCCAACAATGCCGGGGCCGATGGCTTCGGCCTATGGATGCTCTTGGAGACGCGCCAGATACGGAAGATGATTTCGTCCTACGTCGGCGAGAACAAACTGTTCGAGCAGCAATACCTGTCGGGCGAACTGGAACTCGAGCTCAATCCGCAAGGCACGCTTGCCGAGCGGATTCGCGCCGGCGGTGCAGGAATACCGGCGTTCTACACCCGGACCGGGGTCGGGACTGTGGTCGCCGAGGGCAAGCCGGTGGAACAGTTTGATGATGAGGACTATGTCCGCGAAACCTGGCTGCGGGCCGATCTGGCGATTATCAAGGCTTGGCGCGCCGATCCGGCGGGTAACCTGATGTTCCGCAAAACTGCGCGCAATTTCAACCCCAACATGGCGACCGCAGCCAAGGTCACAGTAGTCGAAGTCGAAGAAATCGTTGAGCCAGGCACGTTCGATCCCGATTGCATCCATACGCCCGGTATCTACGTAGACCGCATCGTCGTTTCGACGATCAACGAAAAGCGGATCGAAAAAATGACTACTCGCCCTCGGGAGACTGTTTGATGCCTTGGACGCGTGAAGAAATGGCGGCCAGGGCTGCGCAGGAACTCAAGAGCGGTTACTACGTCAACCTTGGCATAGGCATCCCGACCCTGGTGGCAAATTACATTCGCGAAGGGATGGACGTAACCTTGCAGTCGGAAAACGGCATGCTCGGCATGGGACCGTTCCCTTACGAAGGCGAGGCCGATCCCGACCTCATCAACGCGGGCAAGCAGACGATCACGGCCTTGCCGACGTCGAGTTTCTTTTCATCGGCCGATAGTTTCGCAATGATCCGCGGCGGGCATATTGACCTGACCGTCCTGGGGGCGATGGAAGTCGCGGCAAATGGCGATATCGCCAACTGGACCATTCCTGGGAAGATGGTGAAGGGCATGGGCGGGGCTATGGACCTCGTCGCGGGGGTCAAACGCATTGTCGTGATAATGGAACACACCAGCAAACATGGCGACCCGAAGATTCTGACAAAGTGTACGCTGCCGCTTACCGGTCGCGGTGTTGTCGATCTCATCATCACCGATCTTGCCGTGCTTGCCTGCGACAAAAAGGCTGGCGGCCTGACGCTGGTCGAGCTGGCGCCAGGCGTGATCATCGCAGAGGTGCTCGCCAAAACCGGCGCTCCTGTCGACACTACCCAGGTCAAGTGCGGCCTGGTTGCATGACAGAGGCGTTTATTTGCGATGCCGTCCGTACACCCATCGGGCGCTTCGGCGGCGCGCTCTCGTCAATCCGGCCTGACGACCTCGCGGCTGTGCCGCTCGCTGCGCTCAAGGCTCGTAACCCGGCGCTGGACTGGTCCCGCGTCGATGATGTGTTGTTCGGCTGTGCCAACCAGGCTGGCGAAGACAACCGGAACGTGGCGCGAATGGCCGTGCTGCTGGCAGGGCTGCCGGTGGCGGTCCCCGGAACCACAGTGAACCGCCTGTGCGGTTCGGGCTTGGACGCTGTCGGTCTGGCGGCCCGCTCCATCCGCGCAGGGGACGCGGACCTGATGCTGGCCGGCGGCGTGGAAAGCATGAGCCGCGCCCCCTTTGTCATGGGCAAGGCCGATGCACCATTTTCCCGGAGCCAAAAGATCGAGGATACGACAATCGGCTGGCGTCTCGTCAACCCGGCCATGGAGTCTGCCTACGGCGTCGACTCGATGCCCGAAACCGGTGAGAACGTGGCAAAGGAATGGGGCATCAGCCGCGAGGCGCAAGACGCTTTCGCACTGGCAAGCCAGGCGAAGGCGGCGGTGGCGCAAGTCAATGGAAGACTCGCCGCTGAGATCGTTGCGGTGCGCATACCGCAGAGAAAGGACGATTTCATCGTGATTGATCGCGATGAGCACCCCCGACATGACACGACGATCGAATCGTTGATGCGATTGAAGCCGATCGTGCACCCAGATGGCACCGTAACCGCGGGCAACTCATCTGGCGTCAATGATGGTGCTGCAGCCATGCTGATTGCGTCCGAGGCCGCTGCGGTGGCAAACGGCCTTACACCAAGAGCCCGTGTGGTTGCCATGTCAGCAGCCGGCGTCGCACCGCGGGTAATGGGTATCGGGCCGGTCAATGCGGCTCGCAAAGTGCTTAGCCGGGCGGGTTTGGGCCTCGATAATATCGACGTTATCGAACTCAACGAAGCCTTTGCCTCACAAGCGCTCGCGGTGCTGCGTGATCTTAAAATTCAACCATACGATCAGCGCGTTAATCCAAATGGGGGAGCAATAGCTCTCGGTCACCCATTGGGGATGTCTGGAGTGCGGCTTGCGTTGACCGCAGTTGAGGAACTGCACCGCACTGGTGGTCGTTATGCGCTCGCGTTCATGTGCGTAGGAGTTGGGCAAGGTATCGCAATGCTGCTGGAGCGTGTTTAAGGTCCGGCT